>JBQCIZ010000090.1:0-3045 GCA_051953235.1 Nitrobacter sp.
CTGCCGACGGATTGTCGATCCTTGAGTCGCCGAAATCCGCCGCCGAAACATTCGGCATTCCGCTCGCGGTGCTGCTCGAAGTCACGCATCGCTGCCCGCTGCAATGCCCGTATTGCTCCAACCCGGTCGAACTGGAGCGTGGCGGCAGTGAACTCACCACGGACGAATGGAAGAAGGTGCTGGGCGAGCTTGCCCAGATCGGCGTGTTGCAGATTCATTTTTCCGGCGGCGAGCCGACCGCGCGCAAGGATATCGTCGAGCTTGTGCAGCATGCGAGCGATGTCGGACTCTATACCAACCTCATCACCTCGGCCGTTCTGCTGTCGCGCGACAAGCTCAAGGCGCTGGCCGACGCCGGCCTGTGCCACGTGCAGATCAGTTTTCAGAGCAACGAACCCGTCGTCGCCGACCGCGTTGCCGGTTTGAGGGATTCCCATCGCAAGAAGCTGGAGGTTGCGCGATGGACCCGCGAACTCGATCTGCCACTCACCGTCAACGCGGTGATGCACCGGCAGAACCTGCATCAGCTTGCCGACATCATCCAGATGGCGGTTGATCTCGATGCCGACCGGCTCGAGGTCGCCAACGTGCAGTACTACGGTTGGGCGTTGAAAAACCGTGCCGCGCTGATGCCACCGCTGGAGCAGATCGAAGAGACGAGCCGGATCGTCGAAGAAGCTGAGGCGCGCCTGAAAGGCATTCTGGCGATCGACTACGTCGTGCCCGACTATTACGCCCTGCGTCCGAAGAAATGCATGGGCGGCTGGGGCCGACAGTTCTTCAATATCTCACCGTCCGGCAAAATCCTGCCCTGCCACGCGGCGGAGACCATTACCGGCCTCGACTTCCTGTCGGTGCGCTCGAACCGTTCCATTGCCTGGATCTGGCAGAACTCCGAGGCCTTCAATCGCTATCGCGGCACCGGATGGATGCCCGAGCCATGCCGGAGTTGCGAATTCAAGGAGGTCGATTTCGGCGGCTGCCGCTGCCAGGCCTTTGCGCTGACCGGCGATGCCGGCAACACCGATCCCGCCTGCACGCTGTCGCCGCTTCACGAGCAGATCTTCAAGACCGCGGAAGCCGAAGCGAGCGGCGGCAGCGACCGCTTTATCTATCGCAATTTTGCCGGCGGCACGCCGGAAACAGGGAGCAGCGATGCCTCCTGACGCCGAGGCGCGATCATCTACGCGCGCCGATCCCTACGCTCCGCTGGCCAGCCAGCATCTCGACGTCGGCGACGGCCACGAGATCTACGTCGAGACCGTCGGTCGCGCCGGCGGCATTCCGGCGGTCTACCTGCACGGCGGCCCCGGCAGCGGCTGCCAGCCGGACCATCGTCGCCTGTTTGATCCCGAGCGCTTTCATGCCGTGCTGTTCGACCAGCGCGGTGCGGGACGTAGCCGCCCGAAAGGCGGACGCGAGGCCAATACCCTGCCACGTCTGATCGCCGACATGGAGACGATCCGCAAAACCCTCGGATTCGAACACTGGATGATCGTCGGCGGATCCTGGGGCGCGACGCTGGCGCTGGCTTACGCGGAGGCGCATCCAGAGCGCGTCAGCGGCATCGTGTTGCGCGCCACCTTTCTCGGCACCCGCGCAGAATTGGAGACCGCGTTCCTCAGCACCCTGCCCCGGATCTATCCGGGTCTGCATGAAGATTTCCTCAGCTTGCTGCCTGAGGATGAGAAGGCGCAACCGCTCGACGCCTACTGGCGCCGCATTCTCGATCCCGATGCTGACACTCACGGTCCCGCCGCACGTGCCTGGTACGAGACCGAGCGCACGCTGTCGGAGCATGCACCGGGGCGCACCCGCATCAATCTTGAGGCGATCAGGGATTCGCGGCGGCCGTTGCCATCAACACCATTCATGGAAGCGCACTATTTCCAGAACGACTGCTTCATGCGGCCCAATCAACTGATGGCGGATATCGGAAAGCTTACCGGCATTCCCGGCATCATCATTCAGGGCCGCACCGATTTTCTGTGCCCGCCATCCACCTCGCACGCGCTCGCCGCCGTATGGTCCGATGCCGATATCCGCCTCGTCGAGGGCGCCGGCCATTCGCTGTACGATCCCGGCATCAAGGACGCTATCATGCTCGCGATCGAAAACCTTGCGTCGAAGATCGTGACTTAGGAGACATTATCGATGCCGATGCCCGGAAAGGGAATGCTGCTCACATCGATGGATATCGATCCGGCACACGAGGCCGAATTCAACCGCTGGTATGACCGGGAACATCTCGCAGAGCGCGTCGCGATCGAAGGTTTCATCGAAGCGCGGCGTTACGTCGCGCATGATGCGAAACCGAAATATCTCAGTCTCTATTCCACCGAAACTTTCGACGTACTCGACAGCCCGGCCTATCGCACTGCACTCGGTGCGCAGACCGATTGGTCCAAGGCCAATATTGCACGCTTCCACAACATGATCCGGTCCGTCGCCCGTATCACCATCAGCCGCGGCCAGGGCCGCGGCGCGGCGCTCGGAATGGTGCGCATCCGGCCGGGTGCGGGACAGGCTGACGCGTTGCGCGCACGACTGCGCGATCTGCTCGATCCCGGAACGTTCGATGGCGTGATCTCAATGCATTTGATCGAGGGCGATCCGGAATTATCGCGTCCGTTGGGCGTCCCCGATGCCGACATGGTAGGGGCCGGCGACTGGTTCGCCTTCATTGACGGGACCGATACCGATGCCGTCGCGCGCACCATGGCTGAACGCTTCGACAAGACGCTTGCAGACACGTCATCGCGAACAATTGCGAGCGGCACCTATCGTTTGATGTGGGACCTCGCCAAGGGCGACCTCTGACGAGCGCTCCCACTATCCATTCTCGCAGTGCACATGCTGCAATGCCGCATCATTCGGATACGAACAAATCCGCATGGGCAACTCACGGCCAATGGGGATCAACAAAATTTGGCTTTGTGCCCACACTGGAATGGCTCTAATAGTTTAAGCCAATGATGCAATTTGAAAACAAGAAGAGCGTCATTCCAAGCGCTCGTTCGACATTGAAAGGCCTCGCGGATCCTT
>JBQCIZ010000091.1:0-4394 GCA_051953235.1 Nitrobacter sp.
CTTGCCGCGATAGAAGAAGCCGTCGCAGGTGGCGCAGGCCGAGACGCCAAATCCCTTGAACGTGTCTTCGCTGGGCAGGCCGAGCCAGCGCGCCTGCGCGCCGGTGGCGAGGATGACCGTTTCGGCGATGTAGACGTCGCCACTGTCGCAGGTCAGGCGGAACGGACGCTGCGACACATCGAGCGAGTTCACGAGATCGGTGACGATTTTGGTGCCGACATGCGCCGCCTGCTTCTCCATCTGCTCCATCAGCCAGGGGCCCTGGATCACGTCGGCGAAGCCGGGGTAGTTCTCGACATCGGTGGTGATGGTGAGCTGGCCGCCAGGCTGGATGCCCTGGATCAGGACCGGCTCCAGCATCGCGCGCGCCGCGTAGATCGCCGCCGTGTAGCCCGCCGGTCCGGAGCCGATAATGACAACCTTGGCGTGGACGGGAGCAGGCATAGATCGGACCCCATGATCAGGAAACGCGCCTCTGCGACCGGGGAAAGTGCCCGTGAAAGCGGCGCGGAGGCATAAAAAGTGTCAAATCCAAGTCTAGGGCATCTGGCTAGCTATGCAAGATTTGCAATACGTAACCGCAAAATTTCCCGTGAACTGGGAATTTAGGTGGCATTCACGCAATAAAATTGCGCGGATCATCCAAGCTGGGCTAAGAGACTTGCCGGGATTCCCTTCATTTAATTGCCAGCCGTGGGGTTTGGACGCGCGTGTCGAAGAGTCTGGACGAAATCGACCTCAAAATTCTCAGCGAAATTCAGGCCGACGGCCGAATCACCAATGTCGAATTGGCGAAACGGGTCGGCATTTCGCCGCCGCCGTGCCTGCGCCGGGTGCGCACGCTGGAGGAGGAGGGCTACATCCAGGGATACCGCGGACTGCTCGATCCGCAGCGCCTCGGCTTCGAGGTGACCGTGTTTGCGTCGGTACATCTGTCCAGCCAGGCCGACGCCGATCTGCGTGCGTTCGAGGATTTCGTGCGCGGCGAGCCCCTGGTGCGGGAATGCTGGATGCTGTCGGGCGAGGTCGATTTCATCCTGAAATGCGTGGCGCCGGACATGGCGACGTTCCAGGACTTCGTCTCGCACCTGACGGCCGCGCCGCACGTACGCAACGTGCGGACCTCGCTGGTGCTGCATAATTCCAAGTATGCGGCCGCGGTGCCGCTCGAACTGAAAGTCTCGGACTAGCTCCAAAAAGCAAAATGCCCGGCGCAAAGGCCGGGCATATGTCTTTTGAAGGCTATCGCGCGAGCGATCAGGATTTTCCGCGCATGCCGTCGACGCTGATCGGGCCGCCGCCCGATGTCGCGAGATAGAGGCACGCGAAGCAGAACAGGATTGCCGCGGTGCCGCCGTTGTTCAGCGGATGCCAGACCGGCGTGCCGCTCTTCATCAAGTGGCCGATGAAATACGCGAAGGCCATTTCGCCCGACAGGATGAAGGCCACGATTCGCGTGAACAGGCCGATCATCAGGAGCGCGCCGAGCACGAGCTCCAGCGCGCCGGCCGTCATGATCAGCGGCGGCGGATTGGCGAAATAGGGCAGCACTGGAATTTTCAAAATCTTGGCGACGCCATACTGAAGCAGCAGCAGCCCCGTGATGAAACGGAACAGGCTGAGCGCGGTCGGCTGCCATTTGGAAAACATCTGGTCCATGTCGGTACCCCCGGTTGCAACACAGTCGAATCTTAGCATGCCTCCGGCCATCGTCGCCGCAGGGTGCCGTAGATGCCAACATTTTTACTGCTGAAATATTCCAGTCTGGCGGTCGCGCATCGTTCCGGTCCGCGGCATTGCACCGCAGTCGGGATTATCGCCGGGTTGTTGCGGACGATGTGCCCGACATCAGTCGAGACAGCGGACCGGCTTGGGCTGACACGAAATGCCGACGTTGGAGCAAACCGGCGCCGCGCCGTTGGCGCCGCGCGAGCAGTTCACGCAGTCGTCGGTCCATCGGCTGCAATTCGGCGGCCCCTTGTGCACCGGGATGTCCTGAGGTGGCGTTGCCGGCTTCGGAATCTCCATGTCCGCGGCAAGGACGGTGTCCGCAGCACAGACCACATGAGAGGATAGCGCCGTCATCGCGGCGGCGAACGCGACAGCCGCAATCGTCAGGAAGCGTCGCATGCTGTTCTCCTGCCGGGTCGCACCGAAAGAACCTGCATCAAAAGCAAATGGCCGGAACGCGGTCCGGCCATTGTGACGTATTCGCAGCAAAAGAACAGATGTCAGCGCCACTCGATTTTGGTGATCTCATAGGCCTTGGCGCCACCGGGCGCGACGACCTCGACCGACGAGCCCTTCTTCTTGCCGATCAGCGCGCGCGCGAGCGGCGAGGTGATGGAGATGCGGCCCTTCTTGGCATCGGCTTCCGCCTCGCCGACGATCTGCCACACCGCCTTCTTGTCGGTGTCTTCGTCGATCAGCGTCACGGTCGCTCCGAACTTGATGGTGTCGCCGGAAAGTTTCGTCACGTCGATGATGTCGGCCCGCGCGAGCTTGTCCTCGAGCTCGGCGATGCGGCCCTCGTTGTGCGACTGCTCTTCCTTGGCCGCGTGATATTCCGCGTTCTCGGAGAGGTCGCCGTGGGCACGCGCTTCCGCGATGAGTTCGATGATGCGCGGACGGTCCACCGTCTGGCGCTTCTTCAACTCGTCCTCGAGGGCAGCGTGTCCGCCGGGGGTCATCGGAACCTTGTCGACCATCTCAATTCGTCCTTCGCTTCATTCGCAAGCCAGGCACTTCAACAGCGACAAAACGGCTATTCCGGCCATTTCGCCGGCCGCAAATTCCGTTTTCGCCTGGCTGCTTACGACCGGCCTCAGCCGGAACAGAACACCCCTATGGCCGGCAGGTTCCGGCTGTTTCGGGGGCTGCAAGCCGGGATTCGGGCCAACTAGCCCGATTCCAGCCTACGTTTCGGGAAAATAGCTCTGCAGCGTCCGGACCTCAAGGTCCCCGCCCAGATAGGCCCGGATCCCCTGCGCAGCCGCCACGGCCCCCGAAAGAGTGGTGTAATAGGGCACTTTATGCAAGAGGGCAGCACGCCGCAGCGATCGGCTGTCCGCCAGCGCCTGAGGTCCCTCCGTGGTGTTGAACACCAATTGCACTTCGCCGTTGGTGATGGCGTCGACGATGTGCGGACGGCCCTCCAGCACCTTGTTGATCTTCTCGGTCGGCACACCGTTGTCCGAGAGATAGCGCTGCGTTCCCGAGGTGGCGATCACCCGGAAGCCGACTGACGACAACAGCTTCACCGCATCGAGGATGCGTGTCTTGTCGGTCTCGCGCACCGAAACGAACACGGTGCCCTTGCGCGGCACCCGCGTGCCGCCACCGAGCTGGCTCTTGGCGAACGCGATCTCGAAGGAGCGGTCGATGCCCATGACTTCGCCGGTGGACTTCATCTCCGGGCCGAGCACGGTATCGACGCCGGGGAAGCGGGCGAACGGGAACACCGATTCCTTGACGCCGACATGGCCGAGCTTCTGCGGCTTGAGCTTGAAGTCGGCGAGTTTTTCGCCGGCCATGATCCGCGCCGCGATCTTGGCGACGGGAAGACCGATCACCTTGGCGACGAACGGCACGGTACGCGAGGCGCGCGGATTGACTTCGAGCACGTAGATGTCGCCGTCTTTGATGGCGTACTGCACGTTCATCAGGCCGACGACGTCGAGGCCGAGCGCAAGCTCGCGCGTCTGCCGTTCCAGCTCGGCGATGGTCGCGGCGTCGAGCGAGCGCGGTGGCAGCGAACATGCGCTGTCGCCGGAGTGGATGCCGGCTTCCTCGATGTGCTCCATGATGCCAACGACGTAGGTGTCCTTGCCGTCGCTGAGGCAATCGACGTCGATCTCCACGGCATCCGACAGGTAGCGGTCGAACAGCAGCGGGTTGGTGCCGAGCACGGTGTTGATCTGCCCGGTCTTGTCGTTCGGATAGCGCGCCTTGACGTCGGCGGGCACGAGCTCGGGCAGGGTGCCGAGCAGATAGTCGCCGAGCTGGCTCTCCTCGCGGATGATCTGCATGGCGCGGCCGCCGAGCACGTAGGAGGGGCGCACCACCAGCGGATAGTCGAGGTCGGTGGCAACGAGCCGTGCCTGCTCGACCGAGTAGGCGATGCCGTTCTTCGGTTGTTTCAGCTTCAGCCGGTCGAGGATGCGCTTGAAGCGGTCACGGTCTTCGGCGAGATCGATGGCGTCGGGCGAGGTGCCGAGGATCGGCACGTGGGCGGCTTCGAGCGCGCGCGCGAGCTTCAGCGGCGTCTGGCCGCCGAACTGAACGATCACGCCGTGCAGCGTGCCGTTCTGCCGCTCGGTGTCGATGATTTCAAGCACGTCCTCGGCGGTGAGCGGCTCGAAATAGAGCCGGTCGGCGGTGTCGTAGTCGGTCGA
>JBQCIZ010000092.1:0-2508 GCA_051953235.1 Nitrobacter sp.
AGCTTCGAGGATCTGCTGGGTCGCGTGCTCCGTGCCGCCGACCACCGCGCCGAGTTCGCCGGTGACCTTGGCCATCTCGTCGCCGTTGAAGCTCTTGCCATGAAGGACCGCGATCTCCTGCTTGGTGCGGTTGATCGCGTCATAGATCAGATCGAGTTCGATCTTGAGCTTTTCGCATTGTTCGATCTGCGCGCGATAGGTCTGCAGCAACGCCTGGGCATCGGCCACTTCGCGGTTCGTGGATTCGACCTCGGCAGCGATCGCATCGGCCGAGCCGCTGCGGTGCGGCGCTCCCATCTGCTCGCGGATCGCACGCAACTCCGACATGATTTCGCGATGCATCGGCATCAACGCGGCGTCGTCATCGCCAGCGATGATCGGCGTGCCGCCGTTGTAGATTTCCTCGATGCGAAAGCGCTTGCGATGAACAACCATCAGATCCCCCAACTTGAACTCAATGTCCTTTATACCGGCCTGGTTTAACGTGAAGTTCACGCGCGGAACTGGCCGCCGCCAATTCCCCGCGCCGTGCAAACCAGCGGTTAACCATGGCCGCTGTGCGTTCATCGAAAATAAACGCTACCGGAAAGAACCAGACTGCATTGACGACGTGGTGAATCGAAACGCCTGTTTCGTTTACCAAACCGATGCGGTTTTGAATTTAAGTCGCTTGTGTGCAGACGCGCTATCGGGCGCGCCACGGCGAAACAGTACAGAGTACGTCGATGTTCAAAAACCTGTCCCTCGCGCTCATCGCGGGCGCGTCGCTTCTTGGCCTCGGAATGCAGCAGGCCATTGCGCGAGAGCCGCAAGCCATCTTCTCCACCGAACCGGCCGTCGTTTATGCCGATCAGGGTGCGCCGCAGCCCGTAGAGCAGCGTGTTGCGTATGCCGAACGCCCGAATTTGGGTGGTGGCTTCATCGAATTCCTGTTCGGCGACGGTCAGCAGCAAAGCGGGCGTTACCAGCAGCAGCCGTACGATCAGCGCCCGCTCTACGCGCCGCAGCCGTCCCGGATGGCGCCGCAACAGGCGATGCCGGAACAGCAGGCCAGCGAGGCCGCTCATCCTGCGTTCGATCCGAAGTTCGAGAAGCAGATGGTCGACTATCACGGCAAGGAAACGGCCGGCACCATCGTGATCGATACATCGAGCAAGTTTCTCTATCTCGTTCAGGGCGACGGCAAGGCGCTGCGTTACGGCGTTGGCGTCGGTAAGGATGGATTTCTCTGGCACGGCGTGAAGACGATTACCGCGAAGCGCGAATGGCCGGACTGGACGCCGCCAGCGGAGATGCTGCAACGCCGCCCCGATCTGCCGCGGCACATGGAGGGCGGCCCGCAAAATCCGCTCGGCGCCCGCGCCATGTATCTCGGCTCGTCGCTCTATCGCATCCACGGCTCAAACGAGCCCTGGACGATTGGGACCAACGTGTCGTCGGGCTGCATCCGGATGCGCAATCAGGATGTGATCGATCTCTACGGCCGCGTCCGTGTCGGCGCCAGGGTGGTCGTGATCTGAACGCAGGACTCTGAACGCAAGACATCGTCTGGAACGAAAACGGCCGCCCGAAGGGGCGGCCGTTTTGCTGTGAGAGGTTCGGAACTGTCAGGCGTAGTCGCTGTCACCGCCGTCGTCGTCGGAATCCATATCCATTTCGTCGTTATCGTCGTCGTCCTGATCTTGGTCCTGATCCTGATCGGCGTCGGCCTGGGCCTGATCGAATGACGCGGACTGACTGCCGCGCTGCGAACCGACGTCGCCGAGGCCGGCATCGCGCGCGAGGTTGCTGTTGGACTGATCGCCGCCGCCCCATGGGCTAGGCGAACCGCCGAGACCGCCGGCGTCGCCGAAACTGCTGGCATGAGCGCCGCCACCCATCATGGAGCGAATGCTGCTGAGGAGCAGGCCGCCGCCCACGGCGCCTGCGGCCGCGGCGGCCGCCGTTCCGAGAAACGAGCCGCCGCCCTGCTGCGGCTGCGGCGCGCCGTAGGGCTGACCGGCAGGTCCCTGATCGTAACGGCCCTGGTCATAGCGGCCGCCCTGTTCGGTTTGCTGCAGCACCTGTCCAGTATTCCAGGCCGGACGGCCCTGCGGTAACGGCGGCGGCACATTGGGGACCGAGCCGCGTGCCTCCGATTTGCCGAACATGGTGTCACGCATGGAATCGAGGAAGCCACCCGAAGCCGGTTGGCCACCGGCCGCGCCGCTCTCCAGTTGCTGAATACGGTCGTGCGCGCGCTTCAGCGCTTCGTCCTGCACCAGAACCGTCTGGATCAGGGTGTAGAGCGCGTTGGGCGCGCGCCGCAGCCCATCGGAGATGACGGCAGCGGCGTCAGGATCGCGTGGTGCGTTGTCCACGCCGGCGAGGCGGGTGAAGAGGTCGTCGACCAACTGGCGTTCTTGCGGCGTCATGGCGCTCTCCCAAAAGATGGTTCTCGGGATGTAGTCGCGCTTTGTGTCGCAAGTAGTGCCGGCCGGATTAAAATTTTTTCAGGCGGCGGCGCGG
>JBQCIZ010000093.1:0-3536 GCA_051953235.1 Nitrobacter sp.
GCCCGCGTCATCAAGATCGAGCGGCCCGGCAAGGGCGATTTCTGCCGCGACTACGATTACGTCATGAACGGCATGTCGAGTCAGTTCGTGTGGACCAACCGCTCCAAGGAAAGCCTTGCAATCGACATCAAGAGCGACGACGGCAAGCATGTGCTCGATGCCTTGCTGCCGAAGGCCGATGTGTTCGTGCAGAACCTGGCGCCGGGCGCAGCCGCGCGGCTCGGCCTCGACGCGGCCACACTGGTGAAGCGGTTTCCGCGCCTGATCGCCTGCGACATATCGGGTTACGGAAGCGGCGGCCCCTACAGTCAGAAGAAGGCCTACGATCTTCTGGTCCAGTGCGAAGCAGGATTTCTATCGGTCAACGGCACGGAGGAGCAACCTGCCAAGTGCGGGATCGCCGTCGCCGACATCGCGACCGGGATGTATGTGCTGAATGGCGTGCTGATGGCGCTGTTTCATCGCGAACGCACCGGCAACGGCACCGCGTTCGAAGTCTCGCTATTCGATTCGCTCACGGAGTGGATGAGCTACCCGGCCTACTACGCCGACGGCGCCGGCAAACCGCTGCGGCGCACCGGCACGCGCCACGCGACCATCGCACCTTACGGCCCTTTCAAAGCCGGCGACGGGCGCGTGGTGTTCTTCGGAGTCCAGAACGAGCGCGAATGGATCGCGTTTTGCGCGCAGGTCATGAACGATGCCGCGCTGGCCGACGATCCGCGCTTCCACACAAATCCGCTGCGCATGCAAAACCGCGACGCGCTGGAGGCGCTGATCGAAAAGCATTTTGCCGGCTTCACCGGCGAGCAGGTTCTGCGGCGCCTCGAAGACGCGGCCATCGCCAATGCCACGATGAATGACGTGCAAGCGTTTTTGCAGCATCCGCAACTGCGCGGCCGCGGCCGTGTCCGCACCGTGGGATCGCCGCACGGACCGCTGACGAGTTTTCTGCCTGCCATCACAATTCCGGGCATCAACCCGGTGATGGGCGAGGTCCCTGCGGTCGGCGCCCAGACCGACGCAATCCTCGACGACCTCGGGCTCGCGCCGAAGGTGCACGCATGACGACCCCGCGCGTCACCCGCACGTATCTCGCCGTGCCGGCGCATCGTGCGCGCATGGTGCAGGGCGCCGCCGCCTCGGCGGCCGACGCGGGGTTCATGGATCTCGAAGACGCAGTGCCGGTAGCTGAAAAGGCTGCAGCGCTGCAGGAAGCGGTGAGCGCGCTCACCACGCGAGACTGGGGCCGTAAAACCGTCGCAGTGCGGCTGAATGCGATCGACAGCCCAACGATTCGCGCCGAGATCGCGCAATTGGCCGGCATAGGCCGGCTCGATGCGGTCATCATTCCGAAAGCCGAGCGCGTGGCCGACGTCGCCACGATCGGCGGCTGGATTCGCGGCGCCTCGGCCTCGCGCGCAACGCCCGTCGAGATGGAGTTGCTGATCGAAACGGCCCTTGGGCTCGTCAACGTCGAGGCCCTTGCGACCGCCGACCCGCTGGTGGCGGCATTGCATCTCGGCGTCGGTGACTTCGCGGCTTCGATCGGAGCGCGAAGTGCGGAGATCGGCGCATCGCCTGGGGGCTACCAGCATGTCGGCAGCGCTGCCGATGGCCACCCGCGCGTGCCGCTCGATCTGTTCGCCTATCCGATGATGCGGCTGCTGGTGGCGGCTCGCGCCTTCGGCTTGCGCGCGATCGACGGACCCTCCGGGGCGTTTCGCGACGAGGTCACTACCGCTGCGACGGCGATGAAGGCCGCAGCGATGGGCTTCGACGGCAAGCAGGTGATCCATCCGAGCCAGATCGAGCCGACCCGAAAGGCGTTCGTGCCATCCGATCAGGAACTAACCGACGCGCGGCGAACGATCGCGGCGATGGAGGCGGCCGAGCGCGCCGGACAGGGCGCAGTCACGCTCGACGGCAAGATGATCGACTACGCCAATCTGCGAATGGTCCAGCGCCTGCTCCGGTTTCAGGATCCGGACTGACATCGCACGCGCGGTGCGAAGATACTTGCTCAGTTCAACTTGCCCGCCGCGGCCGGACTTGGCTGCGGCTGCTCGAGCATCCGGAGCGCCGCATCCAGCGAATTGCGCAGGTGCATCGCCGCCGCCGGGCTGCAGCGTAGCCGCCCGCTGGTGACGAATTTGATCTCGACCGAGCCGTCTGCGAGAGGATTGAGCGTCCGCGACGCCAGCTCGACCTGCACGGTGCCGGCCAGCACGCCGTGCGCGGGTGCGATGTCGAACGAGATGACGGGCGCGTGGCTATTGTCGACATAGATGATGGCGTCGGGCGTCTTTGGCGCATTTTCGTCAGGCATTCGAGTCTCCTCGGCTGTCGCCGCTCCACCGCAGCAGCCTACATCATTTTCGGCAGATGAATCGGACAAGAGCACAGCGCTGTTGTCGCGCCTCAGTCGTCGCCCTGCTCCGGCGCGATCAGTGTCACGCTCGGAAAATAGGTCCGGTAGCGGCGCGCATCGCGCGTCAGCAGCGGCAGGCGCTCGACCTCGGCATGGGCACCAATGAAGAAATCGGGCAGCACGCGATCGCGCGATCCGCCGGAACTTCGATAGTTTGCGAAGGCCTTTCCCGCAACAAACGGCACCAGCCGGGCGAATGGCGCGACCGTCACACCCATCTCCTCCAGCACGGCATCGAACTCCGTCGGATCGGGAAAGCGAATGGATGTCTCCGCGTAGATGATGTCGTTGATCAGAAGCGGGCCGCGCCGTGCGGCGCGTTCCAAACCTGTCATCGACCAGCGCCACCAGTTTGTGTCACGGCCAAACACATCGAGCAGAACATTGGTATCGACCAGCGTCATGCCGCTAGTCGCCGCGTGTCCATTCCATGATTTCGTCGGTGGACGGACCCGGTCCAAGAATTCCGACAAATCTGGCAAAGCGGTTCGGCACCGGTTTGTCGTCCGCAGGTGCGATCACCACGCTGCCATCGGCGGCGCGCTTGAATTCGACCTTGCTGCCCGGACCGATGCCGAGATGGTCCCGGATCGGCTTCGGGATCGTCACCTGGCCCTTTTGCGTCACTTTTGTCGCCATGGCGTCCTCGGTTTCAAAAGTAATACCTCAAACCCGATATGGTAATACCTAAGGTCATATCCGGCAAAATGTCCAGCAGGCCCGATGGTTAATCGCGCCTTAACCTCGCCGTACCTATGGTACTCATCCATCTCCCGTCCGGTTCCGCAGGGTGCGGCCGAACGCCTTGAAAGTGCTGGCGCTTAACCGATGGCAACCACCGCTTCTCCCCGTCCGGCGCAAAGCGGCGCCAGTCCGGCTGCGGCTGCCGCGCCCGGCGAGCGGTCGCCGTTTGCCCGCACGGCCGAACTACTGGCACCCTATCAGCCCGGACTGCCGCTGATCACGCTGTCGCTGGGTGAGCCGCAGCACCCGATTCCTGGCTTCGTCGGCTCGGTATTAGCCAACCATATCAATGATTTCGGACGATACCCCATTGCCAAAGGGATCGAGCCGTTCCGCCGTGCCGCAGCCAACTGGCTGGGGA
>JBQCIZ010000094.1:0-3538 GCA_051953235.1 Nitrobacter sp.
GGCCCGGGGCGCCACGTTCGCCGGCGGGTGGGCGCGTAACAGGGGGGGGGGGTAACTTACTCCCCCCCGCCGGGGGGGGGTGGGGGGGCCCGCGTCAACCGGGGGGGGGTGAGGGGAGCGTTTTATGTTTGACCCCTCACCCGGCTCGAACTCGCTCCGCTTTCTCGCCACCCTCTCCCACAAGGGGAGAGGGGAAGTAAGTCCCGCCGCCGCCTTCTTCGGCGAAAAGCGGCCGTAGAAGGTCTCGCCCTTCGCGGCCATCTCCTCGAGCAGCGTCGGCGGCGTGAAGCGCGAGCCGTATTTCGCCTCGAGCTTGTGGCACAGCGCGACGAAGTTCTTCGTTCCCATGAAGTCGATATAGGACAGCGTGCCGCCGGTGAACGGCGCAAAGCCGAAACCGAGGATCGAGCCGACGTCCGCCTCGCGCGGATCGGTGATGACGTGATCCTCCACGGTGCGCGCGGCCTCTACCGCCTGCACCACGAGGAAGCGCTGCTTCAGTTCCTCGACATCGAGCGTATCGGGATCGAGCTTTTTCGGCCGCAGCGCATCGAGCCCAGGCCATAGTGCCTTCTGGCCCTTGCCCTTCTCCGGGTAATCGTAAAAACCCTTGCCGTTCTTGCGGCCGAAGCGGCCCTGCTTCTCGACCATCTCGACCATCAGTTTCTTCTGTGTCTGGTCGACGGCGTTGGGACCGAGATCGGCCTCGGTCGCCTTCATAATTTTGAGCACGAGATCGAGCGCCACCTCGTCGGACAACGACAGCGGACCGACCGGCATGCCGGCCATCTTCGCGGTGTTCTCGATCATGGCGGGCGGCACGCCCTCCGCGAGCATTTCGAGCCCTTCGGCAGTGAAGCGCAGCACGCAGCGATTGGCGAAGAACCCGCGGGAGTCGTTGACCAGGATGGGCGTCTTGCCGATCTGCCGCGCGTAGTCGAGTGCGGTGGCGATGGCGACATCCCCGGTGTTCTTGCCGAGAATGGTTTCGACCAGCATCATCTTCTCGACCGGTGAGAAGAAGTGAATGCCGATGAAGCGCGACTGGTCCTTGAATTCCTCGGCCAGCGAATTGATCGGCAAAGTCGAGGTGTTGGAGGCGAAGATCGCATCCTTGCGCAGGTAGGGCTGGGCCTTGGCGTAGGTCTCGGCCTTGACCTTGCGGTCCTCGAACACCGCCTCGATCACAAGATCGCAGTCAGAGATCGCGGAATAATCGGCCGTGGCGGTGATGTGTGACAGCAGCGCGTCGCGGTCGGCGTCCTTGGCGCGGCCCTTCCTGATGAGATCGTCGATCACCGACTGCGCATGGGCCTTGCCCTTGTCGGCGCTGGCCTGATCGCGGTCGATCAAGACCACGTCGATACCGGCGCGCGCCGAGACGTAGCCGACGCTCGCGCCCATGAAACCGGCGCCGATCACGGCGAGCTTCTTCACCTGGGTCGGCGGCACGTTCGGAGGCCGCCGCGCGCCCTTGTTCAGCTCCTGCATCGACAGGAACAGGCTGCGGATCATCGCCACCGCTTCCTTGCTCTGCAGGATATGCGCGAAGTAGCGCGACTCGATGCGCAGGCCGTTGTCGATGTTGACCAGCAGCCCCTCATAGACGCAGCTCATGATCGCGCGCGCGGCGGGATAGTTGTCGTAAGTCTGGCTGCGATAGATCGCGTTCGCCGGCGGGAAGACATTCATGCCGGCGGCGGAATAGACCGCGCCGCCCGGCAGCTTGAAGCCCTTGACGTCCCACGGCTGGACCGGCTTGCCGCCGGCCTTGATCCAGTCCTTCGCGGTCTTGATGAGGTCGGCGGCCGGCACCACCGCGCCGACGATGTTCGCGGCCTTTGCCTTGTCGAGCTTGATCTGGTCGCCCTTGAGCAGCAATGGCAGCGCGTCCTGCGCCGGCATCATGCGCGGCAGGCGCTGCGTGCCGCCGCCCCCCGGAAACAGACCGACCTTCACCTCGGGCAGGCCGAGCCGGGTCTTGGGATTGTCCGACGCCACACGATAGTGGCAGGCCAGCGTCAGTTCGAAGGCGCCGCCGAGCGCGAGCCCGTTGACCGCGGCGACCCACGGCTTGCCGCAGGTCTCCAACTTGCGGAACGTCTGCGAGAGCTTGCGGCTCTCGTCGAACAGCATCTGCGTCGCGGCTTCCTTGCCTTTCGCTTTCGCCGTCTCGGCGAATAGCTTGTTCATGCCCTCGAGCATGGAGAGATCGGCGCCGGCCGAAAACGCCTCCTTGCCGGAGGTGACGACAACGCCCTTCACCGCCGCATCGGCCGTGGTCTGATCGACGATGGCGCTGAGCTCCTCGATGGTCTGGGTATCCAGCACGTTCATCGACTTGCCGGGAATATCCCACGTGACGAGCGCAATGCCGTCGGCGTCGGTTTCGACTTTGAAATTCTTGAAGGTCATGCTTCGCTCCCAACTCTGCCGTCATCCTGAGGTGCGAGGCCGAACGGCCGAGCCTCGAAGGATGATCTGAAAATCCCGAAGCCATCCTTCGAGGGTCTCGCTACGCTCGACCACCTCAGGATGACGTTGCCTTTCGCTGCTCTCACACCCGCTCGATGATGGTGGCGGTGCCCATGCCGCCGCCGATGCACAGCGTCACCAGCGCGGTGGACTTGCCGGTACGCTCGAGCTCGTCGAGAACGGTGCCCAGGATCATCGCGCCGGTCGCGCCAAGCGGATGCCCCATGGCGATGGCGCCGCCGTTGACGTTGATCTTCGCGCTGTCGATGTTGAACGCCTGGATGTAGCGCAGCACGACCGACGCGAAAGCCTCGTTGAGCTCGAACAGGTCGATGTCCGACAGCTTCATGCCGGAACGCTCCAGCACCTTCTTGGTCACGTCGACCGGACCGGTCAGCATGATCGAGGGCTCGGAGCCGATGTTGGCGAATGCCCTGATTTTTGCGCGCGGCTTCAAGTTGTGTTTCTTGCCGGCCGCCTCGTTACCAATCAGCACAGCCGCCGCGCCATCGACGATGCCCGACGAGTTGCCGGCGTGATGAACGTGCGTCACCTTCTCGACCTCGGGGTGCGACTGGGTCGCCACCGCATCGAATCCGCCCATCGCGCCCATCGCCTCGAACGACGGCTGCAGCGACGCCAGCGACTGCATGGTGGTCGAGGGACGCATGTGCTCGTCGCGATCCAGGATGGTGAGGCCATTGATATCCTTCACCGGGATAATCGAGTTCTTGAAGTAGCCCTTCTCCCAAGCGCTGGCGGCGCGCTTCTGGCTCTCGACCGCGTAGGCGTCGACGTCATCGCGCGAAAAGCCGTACTTGGTCGCGATCAGATCAGCGGAACTGCCCTGCGGCAGGAAGTACGACGGCAGCGCGATCGACGGATCCATCGGCCACGCCGCGCCCGACGACATGATGCCGACGCGGCTCATGGATTCGGCGCCGCCGCCGACGGTGAGTTCGTGCTGGCCCGCCATCACCTGCGCAGCCGCGAAGTTCACGGCATCGAGACCGGAGGCGCAGAACCGGCTGATCTGCACGCCGGGAACGTCCTGACCGAGCCC
>JBQCIZ010000095.1:0-3454 GCA_051953235.1 Nitrobacter sp.
GTAGTTCTGGAACACCATCGCGATGTCGCGATCCTTCGGCGGCACGTCGTTGACGACATCGCCGTCGATCGCAATCTCGCCGTCGCTGATGTCCTCAAGGCCGGCGATCATGCGGAGAGTGGTTGATTTGCCGCAACCGGACGGACCGACCAGCACCACGAACTCGTGGTCGGCGATCGCAAGGTCGATTCCCCGCACCGCCTCGACGTTGTCGTACATCTTGATGACCTTACGCAAATCCACGTCAGCCATTGTCAGTTCACCCTTTCGTCGCGCCCGCAGTCAATCCGGAAATGTAGTAGTCCATCAGGAAGGCATAGATGATCAACGGCGGCGCCGCGCTCAACAGCGCCCCGGTCATGATCTGCCCCCAATTGAAGACGTCGCCCTTGATCAGCGTCGTGATGATGCCGACCGGAAGCACCAGTTCGCTCGTCGTCGTGGTGAAGGCCAGGGGATAGAGGAACTGCGCCCAACTCACGGTGAAGGCGAAGATGGTCGCGGCAATGATGCCAGGCAACGCCACCGGCACGAAGATGCGCAGCAGCGTCTGCATCCAGGTTGCCCCGTCCATGATCGCGGCTTCGTCCAATTCCTTCGGGATCGAGGCGAAGTATCCGATCATGATCCACGTCGCGAACGGGACCGTCAGCGTCGGATAGATGATGACCAGCACGTACCAGTGGTTGATCAACTGAATGCCGGTGTAATCGTGAAACACGGCAAACATCTTGAACAGCGGGATGAACAGCAGACTGTCCGGGATCAGATAGGTCAGGAACACGCCGGTCGCGAGCGTCGCCGACCCCCAGAACTTCATCCGCGCCAGCGCAAACGCCGCCGGTATCGAAATCAGCATTGTGATGATGACGACGCAGACCGACACCATCGCCGAATTGAGGAAGAAGCGCAAGAACTGGCTCGATCCCAGCAGTTCCTTATAGTTCGACAGCGTGGGATGGTAGACCCACCACGGGTTGGCCGCAGCCGAGATTTCCCCGCTGGTCTTGAGCGATGTGATCAGGGTGTAAAGCGGCGGGAACAGGAAG
This sequence comes from Nitrobacter sp., assembly GCA_051953235.1. GTDB lineage: Bacteria > Pseudomonadota > Alphaproteobacteria > Rhizobiales > Xanthobacteraceae > Nitrobacter. The sequence goes on from JBQCIZ010000095.1 coordinate 1,050, forward strand.
AAGATCGCGAACAGCGTCAGGAAGAAGTAGGACCAGCGCAGCGCCCATTTGCGGTCGCGGCTCATACTCCTCAGCTTGGTCTTGCGGCGCGGTCCCGCCTTGTCGATCGTCGTTGCCATCGTCATGACGCTTCATTTCCCCGCTGGTTGATATCGCGCAAGATGAAGATCGCGGCGATCGCAAGAATCGGGAACATGAACAGCGAGACCGAAGCGCCGAGCGGGATATCGCTACTCTCAATGCCGAGCTTGAAAGCCCAGGTCGCGAACAGGTGCGTTGAGTCTAGAGGCCCGCCGGCGGTCAAGATGCGTACGATGTCGAAGTTCGCGAATGTCACGATCAGCGAGAACAGCGCGGTGATCGCGATGATGTTGCGCATCATCGGCAGCGTGATGAACCAGACGCGCTGCCACCAGTTGCAGCCGTCGATCGCGGCCGCTTCGTAGAGTTGTTCGGGCACGGATTTCAGCGCGGCGAGATAAAGGATCAGGAAGAACGGCGCGCCGGCCCAGATGTTGACGAGAATGACGGCGAAGCGTGCCCATGCCGTATCGCCGGTCCACGGGATCGGTCCGATGCTGAAATGCGCCAGGATCCAGTTGAAGGCACTGTAGGAGGGATCGAACAGCCAAAGCCATGTCAGCGTGCTCATGGCGGGCGGAACAACCCACGGCACGAGCAGCATGCCGCGCCATTTGCGCTGCTTGTTTGCAGGCACGTTGTGCACGAAGTGCGCGGCGATGAAGCCGATCAGAGCCTTGAAGATCACGGCAGTGATGGCGAACAGGCAGGATTGCCGGACCACCATCCAGAATGTCTCGCGGGTGAACAGGAACGTAAAATTCCCGAATCCGACGTAACGCTGCATCGATTTATTCAGCGTAGCGAGATGCATCGAATAAAGCGCGGGGTAAATGACCAGAATCGCGATCAGCAAGATCAATGGCAGCGCCATGAAGAATGCGATCGTCGATTTCTTTTGAAAGAACTTGCGCACGCCGGAAACCGGTCGCGCGCGCGATCCCGCTTTCGCAGAGCGCGGTGTTGTGTTGATTGCGACGTCGGCCATCTGTCCCCTCGCGGTTGAACTGCCCGGGCGCCTCCACGCCCGGGCATGCAGTTGCGAAATCGGAAGACGTCAGGTTCGCATGAAGCCTTCGACCTCGCTTTGAGCCCAGTCGAGCGTCTTTTCCATGGCCTCGCCCTGGAAGTGACGCACACACATCTTGGTGAGCGTCGCCTGCGCGTAGATCTGCTGCGCGATTTTCGGCGGAGCCGGAGAGGCCGCGATCGAAAGGGTCTGGATGTGATAGGGATCGGGATAGCTGAACAGAGTGCCCTTGGGCGGGCTCTCCTCGGCCCAGGTCTTGAAGTCGAGCAGCTTCTCGAAGGCGGGCAGATCGTATCCGCCACTGGCGGCGACCTGCTGTTCCGCGGACGACCGCTGCAACAAGTGCACAAGCAGGCTCTTGGCGGCGGACTTGTTCGGCGAGAAGTTCCAGACTGTGTTGATGAACGGCAGATAGGGAGCAAACCGTCCCTTCGGGCCTGACGGGAAGGGATGGGTCCAGCACTGCTCGGCGATCTTCGGCGCGTCGCGCTTGGCCACGGCCCAGGCGCTTGGCGGGTTCATGATCATGGCGCCCTTGCCGGACACCAGCCACTTGTTATTGGACGAGTCGTCCCAGGCCGGAACGTCGGCCGGCATGAAGCTCATCAGCTTCTTGTAGAATTCGAGCCACTGACGAACCGCGTCCGTCTTCACCGTGACATTACCCTTGGCGTCGACCAACTCGCCGCCGAAGGCGAGCAGGAACGCACCTGCGGAGTCCACCGAGTCCGACGTCTCGCCGAGACCGATGCCAAACGGGTTGCCGCCCTTGTGACAGGCTTCCGCGGCCTTGAGGAAGGTGTCCATGTTCCAGTTGTCGGCTTTGGGCGGGCTGCCGGCCGGGAACATCTCCTGGATGTCGATATTGGCGTATTTCTTGAGCAGGTCGATGCGCGAGCAAGGACCCTTGATCTGGCTGCCCGTGGTGCAGGGGACGCCGATCCACTTGCCATCCTTGTTCGCAAGATACTGGACCGTGCCGTTGACCTTCCCGTTCTGGGCGATCAACTCCTTCATGATGTCGTCCATCGGCTCGAGCTGTTCCGCATTGGCGTGCGGCCACCAGGTCGGCATCGTGATGATGTCGTGTCCGGCCTTGGCCTGGGCTTCGGCTGCGATGGTGATGAGATTCTTGTTACCCTGGGACGTCACGTAATCGATCGTGACTTCCACCTTTTCCTTCGCCGCCCATTCGTTGACGAGCTTGGTCGTCACGCCATTGGCGCCGGGAACCCAGTGATCCCAGAACGCCATTGAAAGTTTGCCGGCGGCATGCGCGCCGCGCACATATGGT
>JBQCIZ010000096.1:0-6780 GCA_051953235.1 Nitrobacter sp.
GCCGAGGTGTTCGGCGAACTGCGCGAACGCAAGAACAAGTCCTGAGAGTGCGACGTGACGACGTTGACCGCCGCTGCGATCATCGCGCGGCTTGGCCTTAAGCCGCATCCGGAAGGCGGCCACTATCGCGAGACGTTTCGCGATTCCCGTACCGACGCCACCGGGCGCTCCGCGTCCACCGCGATCTACTTTCTGCTGGCGCGCGGCGAGCGCTCGCACTGGCATCGCGCCGATGCGGTGGAGACCTGGCACTACTACGCGGGCAGCCCGCTCGTGCTCCGCATCCACGATGGCGCGATGCACGACATTCGTCTCGGCCCTGATCTGGAGGCCGGCGAAGTGCCGCAAGCCATAGTGCCCACTCATGCGTGGCAAGCAGCGGAGAGCAGCGGCGACTGGACGTTGGTCGGTTGCACGGTCGCTCCGGGATTTGAGTTTTCCGGATTCGAACTGGCGCCGGAAGGATGGGAGCCGCCATAGCCCCGAACACAACGTCATCCTGAGGCGCCGTCGCACTTGCGACGGCCTCGAAGGATGCCGCTTGCACCTGACCTCGCATCCTTCGAGGCTCGCGGAGCCTGTCATCGGGCGGCGCAAGAGCGCCGACCCGTTGGCTCGCACCTCAGGATGACGGCGCGATGGGCGTCGCCTTCCTTTTCCAGATCATGTCTTTCGCCGCAATCAATCCGCCGCCTGCGATGAGTATTGCTGCGATGGCCAATGCCACAGTCGGCTTCGCAAATCCCGCCAGGATCAGGAACGCGGTCGACAGCAGCGGCGTCGCATAGGCCGCCGCGCCGAGCACGCGGATGTCGCCGCGCTTCATGCCGATGTCCCAGACATAGAAGGCGAGCCCGACCGGGCCGACGCCGAGCGCCGTTATCGCAAGCCACTGTCCCAGGGTCTCTGGCCATATCGTTGTCTCGACGAAGCCATGAACGATGGCGGCGAGCACGGCGGTCGCCAGACAAAAGCCCGCGACCGCGTCGGTCGGCACCGTCGCGAGCCGCCGCGACATGACAGAGTACGTCGCCCAGACGAACGCCGCGATGAACGCGGCCACAAGGCCTGCGATCTGGGTGCGCTCGAACTGGATCGAGGTGTTGCCCGCAACCAGCAGCACCGTGCCGACGAGCCCCAGCAGCGCGCCGATCAGGTGATGCGGCGCCAGCCGCTCACCCGGCAACAATGCCGAGAACAGCACGATCAGGAGCGGCCAGAGATAATTGAGCAGGCCGGCTTCGGCGGGCGGCGCCAGCCGCAGCGCCAAAAAATAAAGCGCGTGATAGCCGAACAGTCCGCCAACGCCGACGATCCAGGCGATCGCGGGCTGCCGCAGGGCGCGCGCACCCTGCGGGCGCAGCAGCCAACTCGCGCAACCGACGAGGCCGCCGATGGCGAAGGTCATCGCGGCCAGTTGAAACGCGGGGATACGCCCGGTCTCGACCGTCATGACCGCAAGCAGCGACCACATGAGAATAGCGGTGAGGCCGATGAGTGTCGCGGTGCGGGAGGTCATACAGGTCGTCATTGCGAGCGAAGCAATCCGGTCGTCTATACCTCAAATGGATTGCTTCGTCGCCTGCGCTCCTCGCAATGACAATCGCATGTCACGCGTGATACTGCCCGCCGTTGACGGTGAGCGTCGAACCCGTGATAAAGCCGGCGTCGTCGGCGGCGAGGAACACCACCGCGCGCGCGATCTCCTCGGGTTCGCCGAGCCGGTTGACCGGAATCTGCGGCAGGATGTTTTTCTCAACCACATCCTTCGGCACCGCCTGCACCATTTCGGTATTGATATAGCCCGGACAGATCACGTTGACGGTGATACCGCCCTTGGCGTTCTCGAGCGCAAGCGCCTTGGTGAAGCCGATATCGCCGGCCTTCGCGGCCGAGTAGTTCACCTGCCCGAATTGTCCCTTCTGGCCGTTGATCGAGGAGATATTGATGATGCGGCCGAACTTGCGCGCGCGCATGCCCTCGATCACGGGACGCGTCATGTTGAACAGCGATCCGAGATTGGTATTGATGACCGCATTCCACTGATCGACGGTCATCTTGTGAAACGCGCCATCCTTGGTGATGCCGGCGTTGTTGACGAGGACTTCCACCGGCCCGAGATCGGCTTCCACCTTCTTGATACCCGCCGTGCAGGCATCGAACGAACTGACGTCCCACTTGTAAACGGGAATGCCGGTTTCGGCCTTGAATTTCTCCGCCGCGGTGTCGTTGCCGGCGTAACTTGCCGCGACCTTGTATCCGCCGGCTTTCAACGCCTTGCTGATTGCAGCGCCGATACCTCGCGTTCCCCCCGTCACCAGTGCCACTCGTGCCATAGCGTAGTCCTCCTTGGGTCACTTCGCCGGAATTCCTCCGGTCGTTGACAAAGACTTCCAGATAAAAATGCCCGGCACAAGGCCGGGCATTTTTCTAGTCACGTGCAGTGCGATGACTTGATGTCTGTTCGATCATTCAACGCACCCCGTTACCAGCCATCTGGTTGCTAGTTGCGCTCGATGCACATGGCGATACCCATGCCGCCACCGATGCACAGCGTGGCGAGACCCTTCTTGGAGTCGCGCTTCTGCATTTCGTGGAGCAGCGTCACCAGCACGCGCGCGCCGGATGCACCGACCGGATGGCCGATCGCGATGGCGCCGCCATTGACGTTGACCTTCGAGGTATCCCAGCCGAGATCCTTGTTGACCGCGCAGGCCTGCGCGGCAAACGCCTCGTTGGCCTCGATCAGGTCGAGATCGCCGATATTCCAGCCGGCCTTTTTCAGCGCGGCGCGCGAGGCCGGGATCGGGCCGGTGCCCATGATCTTCGGATCGACGCCGGCATGCGCCCACGACACGATGCGGGCGATCGGAGTCCTGCCTTCCTTGGCGGCCTGCTTGGCCGACATCAGAACCACGGCGGCGGCGCCGTCGTTGATGCCCGACGCGTTGGCTGCGGTAACGGTACCTTCCTTCTCGAACGCCGGACGCAGCTTGGCGATGGAGTCGACCGTCACGCCCGCCTTCGGATACTCGTCCTTGTCGACGACGACGTCGCCCTTGCGGCTCTTGATCGTGACCGGCACGATTTCATCCTTGAACCGGCCAGCCTTCTGCGCGGCTTCCGCCTTGTTCTGCGAGCCGGTGGCGAACTCATCCTGCTGCTGACGGGTGATCTGATATTGCTTGGCGACGTTCTCGGCAGTGTTGCCCATGTGATAGCCGTTGAAGGCATCCCACAGGCCGTCCTTGATCATGGTGTCGACCAGTTCGAGGCCGCCCATCTTGACGCCGCCGCGCAGGTACTGCGCGTGCGGGGCCATGCTCATGGATTCCTGACCGCCGGCGACCACGATGTCCGAATCGCCATTGAGAATCGCCTGGTAGCCGAGCGCGACGGTGCGCAGGCCGGAGCCGCAGAGCTGATTGACGCCCCAGGCCGGGCTTTCCACCGGAATGCCGGCGGCGATCGAGGCCTGCCGGGCCGGGTTCTGGCCCTGCGCCGCGGTCAAGATCTGGCCCATGATGACTTCGGAGACGCGCGCAGGCTCGACACCGGCCCGCTCCAGCGCGGCCTTGATGGCGACGGCGCCGAGATCGTGGGCAGGCATGGTGGCGAATGCGCCGTTGAAGCTGCCGACCGGGGTGCGGGCGGCGCTGACGATGACGACATCGTCTGACATGGACATCTCCTGAAGCTTGAGGTTTTTTGAATGGCGACCGCCGGGGTGGCGCAGCCGTTGTCTCGGCTATCCTGTTAACCTCGTGCAGGCGTGTCAATCGGCCAGACGGCAAAATGACGTGTGCTGTCTCGCAGGGCTGGGTGGGGTAATCGCTTTGCTGCACCTCATGCTGCACCCTCGTTGCAGCATGCCCTGCGGCAGCGGATTAACCGTGCTGCACAAAACGGTAGCCGAACCCCACTGAAAATGCTTACTTTGTTGCAATGCGTTGCTCGTTAACCCCACCGTGGCGCCGGCGGGGTTCCTTGTCCTCGGTATGCAAGTGTGGGGCCCATGGCGAAATCAGAGACACCGACCACGATCAAGAAATACGCGAACCGGAGGCTCTATAATACCGGTACCAGTACCTATGTGACGCTCGAAGACCTCGCGGCCATGGTCAAGGACGGCGAGGATTTCCTGGTATTCGACGCCAAGACCGGCGACGACATCACCCGTTCGGTGCTGGCGCAGATCATTTTCGAGCAGGAAAACAAGGCCGGGCAGAACCTGCTGCCGACCACCTTCCTGCGGCAATTGATTCGCTTCTACGGCGACAGCATGCAGATGGTGGTGCCGAAGTATCTCGAGCAGTCGATCGACACCCTGACCCGCGAGCAGGAGAAGTTCCGCAAGCAGATGGCCAACACTTTCAGCGGGACGCCGTTCGCGCCGCTGGAAGAGCATGTTCGCCGCAACATGGAGCTGTTCGAGCGGACCTTCTCGATGTTCAAGCCGTTCGTACCGCCGCGCGGCGGGACCACCGTACCGGAGCCGGAGAAAGCCTCTGAAGCGTCCGCTGGCGGCGACAACATCGACGATCTGCGCCGTCAGATGAAAGAGATGCAGGACCGTCTCGAACGGATGTCGAAAGATACCAAGAGCGAGTAGAGCTTTCGCACCTGCGTTCTGCCGCAGCACGACGACCGAATTCGTCGACTAGCTAACGACAGCTCGAGGCGATCAATACGTCTCGACGTGATAGCGGCCGGTTTCGCGCATCGCCGCCTTGAGCGCGGCCCAATCGGTGGATGCGCCGCGGCAGACGTCGGCGAAGGCCTCGTCCACCCCGGTCTCCATGCCCTTCAGCCCGCAGATATAGATGTGGGTGTTCGGGTCCTTCAGAAGCGCCGACACGGCCGCGGCTTCGGAGCGGATACGATCCTGCACATAGACGCGCGGCTGTCCGGGCACGCGCGAATAGCAGAAGTGCTTGCCGAGCAGCTTTTCCGGCACTTTCTGCAACGGACCAAAATACGGCAACTCCTCGGGACGGCGCGCGCCGAAGAACAGCAGCAGGCGTCCCGGCGCGTCCGGCATGGCGCGGCGGCGGCGCTCGGTGAAGGCGCGGAACGGCGCCGAGCCGGTGCCGGTGCAGATCATGATGACGTTGGCCGCCGGATCGTTCGGATGAAGGAAGGTCGCGCCGAACGGGCCGGTCACCTCCACGGTGGCGCCGCGCGGCAGATCGCAGAGATAGTTCGAGCAAACACCGTCAGGCTCGCGCTTCACCGTCAGCGCCAGATTGTTGGTGTTGGGCCGCTCGCCGTCGCGTGAGCTTGCGATGGAATACAGCCGCACCAGATGCGGCTTGCCGTCGCTGTCCGTCCCTGGCGCGACGATGCCGATGCTCTGGCCTTCCAATACCGAAAACGGCTGATCGCCGAAGTCCAGAATGATATGGCGCACATCGGAATCCGCCTCGGCGTGGGTGAGGCGGAAGTTGCCGGTCACGGTCGCCTTCGCCGGCTTGCCGCGATTGTAGAGATTGACGGTCGGTTTGCTCGCGGAGTGCGGGGCCACCGCCTTGCCGCCAAGACCCTTGCGCGCTTCCTCAAGCAGCGCACCGACTTCATCTTCCAGCGCCTCGATGGACGCGCCAGCAGCGTCGTTCGTTTCCAGCTCTTCCTGCGCCGGCAGGTCGCTCCAGGAATATTGTTCGTCCAGCGAATAGGGCTTTGTCACCACGCGCCAGTTGTCGATCGCGCCGGTCGGACACGGCGAAATGCAGTCCATGCAGTAATTGCAGATATCGACGTCGACCACGTAGTTGTTGTTGTCGTGCGTCACCGCATCGATCGGGCAAGTCTCCTCGCAGGTGTTGCAGCGGATGCAGATCTCCGGATCGATCAAGTGCTGTTTCTTGAGCGGTGCGTTCATGACAGGCCCACAACGGTGAACCGTCACCCTGAGGAGGCCGCTTCTTCAGCGGCCCTCGAAGGGCGACGGAATTGTTAGAAACTGCCATCCTTCGAGGCTCGGCGAAGTTGCCTCGCACCTCAGGATGACGGCTTCGCTTGTTACGCCGCGATCATGACATATTCGAAGTCGCCGGGCTTGTTGTCGATGCCGACCTTCGGCGCGGCGATCCAGCCCGCGAACTTGCCGGGCGCGCTCACGGGGACCATCAGCGACTCGATAAAGTCGCCATCCGCCTTCGACGGCAGATAGTCGTCCTTGATCTTCGCCCATTCGGCATCGCCGACGATCACGCCTTTCGGTGTCGCGTTGATGTCCTTGAACTCGCCGATGTCGCGATGGAACGCGGTGTGCGGCAGCTCGAGACGGAAGTTGACGCCCGTCTTCTCGATAATCTTGTTCCAGCGCTCGACGCCCTTGGCGCAATCCTGCGTGTAGTCGTCGCGCAGCCGCATGTTGAGCGCGGTCAGCGCCGGCTCGTCCACCATGGTGATCTTGCCGTCGATCAGTTTCGCCACCGGATAGGTGTCGTTGGTGAGGCGATGATCGTCCTCGATCTTGGTTTCCTGGAAGCGGCCCTTGAGCCCGGCATTGTAGAAGTTCGCGGCGTTGGTCGAAACTTCCGAGCCGAACAGATCGAGCGACAGCGAGTAATGCAGATTCATCTTCTTCTGAATGGTCGGCAGGTCGATGACGCCGAGCGCGCGAACCTTCTCGATCTCGTTGGGATCCTCGATACCGGCGACCTTCATCGCCTCGCAGGTGCGCTGCAGGACGCGGCCGACGCCGGTCTCGCCGACGAACATGTGGTGCGCTTCCTCGGTCAGCATGAAGCGCGTGGTGCGCGACAGCGGATCGAA
>JBQCIZ010000097.1:0-4442 GCA_051953235.1 Nitrobacter sp.
ATCCAGAAACGGCTCGGCATCGCACTGCTGTTCATCACGCATGATCTCCGCGTCGCCGCGCAGATTTGCGACGACGTGGTAGTGATGCAACACGGCCGCGTCGTCGAACAGGGGCCGGCAGCGCAAGTCCTGACGAATCCGCAGGTTGCCTATACCCGCGCGCTGCTTGACGCCGCGCCCGGACGGGGATGGGATTTTGCGAATTTCCGCCCCGTGGCATTGGGTGAAACGGCCGCTTCGCCGGCGCTTTGACATCCGTTGCCAGATTGAGTTGAGTAGCGTCATGACCCGCATTGCCGTCGGCGGCTTCCTGCACGAAACCAATACGTTCGCTCCCACCAAGGCGACCTACGACGCGTTCGTGCATGGCGGCGGCTGGCCTTCGATGACCTTTGGCGCCGACGTGCTGAAGGTCATGCGCGGCATCAATGTCGGCCTCGCCGGCTTCATCGAAGCAGCCGAAGCGAAGGGCTGGGATCTGGTGCCGACCGTGGCCTGCGGCGCGTCGCCGTCGGCACATGTGACGAAGGACGCCTTCGAGCGCATCACAAAGGTCATCACCGACGGCATCGCCGCTGCGGGTAAACTGGATGCCGTCTATCTCGACCTGCAAGGAGCGATGGTGACCGAACATCTCGACGACGGCGAAGGCGAAATTCTCGCCCGTGTGCGCAGGATCATCGGCAAGGATTTGCCGCTGGTGGTCAGCCTCGATCTCCATGCCAATGTGACGCCCGAGATGGTCGAACACGCCGACGCGCTGATCGCCTACCGCACCTATCCGCATGTCGACATGGCCGACACCGGCCGCGCCTCGGCCAAACATCTCGCGCTGCTGCTCGACACCAAACAGACATTCGCAAAGGCATTCCGGCAATTGCCATTCCTGATTCCGATCAGTTGGCAATGCACCAACGATCAGCCGACCAAGGGCATCTACCAGAAACTGGTCGCGCTCGAGAGCGACGCTGTGCCGACGCTGTCGTTTGCGCCGGGCTTCCCCGCCGCGGACTTTCCGGGTTGCGGCGCTACCGTGTTCGCCTACGGTCGCACACAAGCGGACGCCGACAAGGCCGCCAATACCATCGCAGGGCTCGTCGAAAGCCACGAGGACGATTTCGACGGCCGCATCTATTCGCCCGACGACGGCGTGCAAGTCGCGATGCAGCTTGCAAAGAGCGCGACCAAGCCGGTCATCATCGCCGACACCCAGGACAATCCCGGCGCTGGCGGCGATTCCGACACGACCGGCATGTTGCGTGCGCTGGTGCGCAACAGGGCGACAGCCGCAACCGGCGTCATCTACGATCCCGCCGCCGCAAAGGCCGCGCACGCCGCGGGCGAAGGCGCGACGGTGACGCTGTCGCTTGGCGGCAAGTCGGGTATTCCCGGCGACAGCCCGTACACAGAAACGTTCATCGTCGAAAAATTGTCCGACGGCCGCTTCATCGCGCCGGGCCCCTACTACGGCGGCCGCGAGATGGAGATGGGCCCATCCGCCTGCCTGCGCATCGGCGACGTGCGCGTCGTGGTGTCGTCGCACAAGGCGCAGCTCGCCGATCAGGCGATGTATCGCTATGTCGGCATCGAGCCGACGGCGCAGCCCATCCTCGTCAACAAGAGCTCGGTGCATTTCCGCGCTGACTTCGAGCCGATCGCCGAAAAGCTCCTGATCTGTGCCGCACCCGGCGCGATGCCGGCCGACACCTCGGTGTTGCCGTGGACGCGGCTCCGCGCGGGTGTGCGGCTGAAGCCGAACGGCAAGCCTTTCGCACCGACCACCTGAGATCACGTTGGTCGCCACATGATTGACCGTTGGTTGACCAACGTTGGCGCTGACAAAGCCGGCAAAGTATCTTCGTATCGCAAGCAGGACTGCACCCGGCCATGATGCCTTTTCCCGGCGGCATCGGAAATGCCGACAATATCGCGCTGCTGATATCGGCGGTCGCGGCCGTTCTTTATTTGCTCATGCCGCGGCGGGGAACGTCATGGTGGCTCTCCGCCCTCAAGACGTTGTCGACCTCCGTGCTCGCGATCATCGCCTGGCGCATGGGCACCTCTGCCCTGCTTGTCGCCGGATTGGCCCTGAGCGCCGTCGGCGATCTCTTCCTGTCGAGGGACGGCGAAAAGGCGTTTGTCAGCGGACTGGTGAGTTTCCTTGTCGCACACGTCGCCTACATCGTGTTGTTCGCCAGCGTCGGACAAGACCTGACGGTGTTTCTGTCCATGCCGCTCATGCTGGCCGCGGCGGGCCTGGTCGCGGTCAGCCTCGTTCTGGTTCGGACCATCCTGAGGCACGTCCCCAACGAATTGCAGCTACCGGTGGTGGTGTATTGCACGGCGCTCGTGCTGATGGGGCTGACGGCGCTTACCACCGAACGATCGCTGATCATCGCAGGCGCGGCGATGTTCGTTGCCTCGGATGCGATCCTCGCATGGAAAAAATTCGTGGAGCCTGCCGCTTCCGCGCGCAAACCGCCGATGCGGTTCGCGGTCTGGGTTCTTTACTACGCCGCGCAAGTCACGTTCCTGCTCGCCTTCGCGATGCGCTGATCGGCCATGAACGGCGCGGCCGAGCATTTACTTGACCCTTGCGCAGACGCGGCCGAAGATGCGCCCCGCACAATGTGTGGGACGGCGCGCAACAGCGACGATCCCGATACATCTGCGCCCGCCGCAGGCCAAATCTCAGACGAACGGAAACACCCATGCCCACCATCGATCGCATTAACGGTTTTGCCGACGAACTCACCGCCATCCGGCGCGACCTCCATGCTCATCCCGAAATCGGCTTCGAGGAGGTCCGCACCTCCGGCATCGTCGCCGACAAACTGAAACAGTGGGGCATCGAGGTGCATCGCGGCATCGGCGGCACCGGCGTGGTCGGCGTGCTCAAGGGCAAGGGTAGTGGCGGGAAGCGCATCGGCTTGCGTGCCGATATGGACGCGCTGCCGATGGAGGAAAACACCAACCTGAAGTGGCGCTCCACCATTCCCGGCCGCTTTCACGGCTGCGGCCATGACGGCCACACCACCATGCTGCTCGGCACCGCGCGCTATCTCGCCGAGACCAAGAACTTCGACGGCACCGTCCACTTCATCTTCCAGCCGGCGGAGGAAGGCCTCGGCGGCGCGCGCGCCATGATCAAGGACGGCTTGCTGGAGAAATTTCCCTGCGACGAGATGTACGGCCTGCACAACGCGCCCGATCTCGACCATGGCGAAATCGCCATCCTCCCCGGCCCTGCGATGGCGGGCGCGGATTTCTTCGACATCGTCATCACAGGTTACGGCGCGCACGGCGCGATGCCGGAACGCTCAAAGGACCCGGTCGTGATCGCCATGGCGGTCGGCCAGGCGCTGCAAACCATCGTCAGCCGCAATGTCGATCCGCTGCAGGCCGCGGTGCTGTCGATCACGCAAATCCACGCAGGCTCCGCCTACAACGTCATTCCAGGCGAAGCCAAGCTCTGCGGCACGGTGCGCGCCTTCGATGACGGCGTGCGCGCGCTGGTCCGCGAACGCATGCGTGCGATCTGCGCGGGCATCGCGGCCGCCTTCCAGGTGGAGATCCATGTCGACATCCGCGACATCTTCAGCGTGCTCGTCAACAGCGACGAACATTCCAAGGTGGTGGAAGACGTCGCCCGTACCGTGGTCGATCCGGCCAAGGTGCTGACGCGCTCGACGCCCAAGATGGGCAGCGAGGATTTCGCCGACATGCTGCAAGCGGTTCCCGGCGCTTACTTCTGGGTCGGGCACGAAGGTTCGGTGCCCGTGCACAATCCGGGGTACGTGCTCGACGACAAGATTCTGCCGATCGGCGCCAGCATGTTCGCGCGCATCATCGAAGCTCGCCTGCCGGTCGGTGGCCATGTCTGACGGCGCGCCGAAAGCGGCGACCGCGCTGCAGGACCTCACTGCCTGCCAGATGCTGGCGGGCTTCCATGGCAAGCAGTTTTCGCCGAGCGAAGTGCTCGAAGACGTATTGGCGCACGTCGCCGAATGGGAGCCGCATATCAAGGCGCTTTACGCCTTCGATCCCGACGGGGCGCGCAAGGCCGCGAAGGAATCCACCGCGCGCTGGCAGAAAGGCGCTCCCGTCGGTCCGCTCGACGGCGTGCCGATCACCATCAAGGAAAACATCGCGACCAAGGGTGTGCCGGTGCCGCTCGGTGCGGCGACGACCACGCTCACGCCTTCTCCGGTCGACGCGCCGCCCGCGGCACGGGTGCGCGAGGCCGGCGCGGTGATCTTCACCAAAACCACGATGCCCGATTACGGCATGCTGTCGTCAGGCCTGTCGTCGTTTCATCCGCTGACGCGCAATCCATGGGACCTCGCCAAGAATCCCGGCGGCTCCAGCGCTGGTGCAGGCGCTGCGGGCGCCGCCGGTTACGGTCCGCTGCATCTCGGCACCGATATCGGCGGCTCGGTCCG
>JBQCIZ010000098.1:0-5161 GCA_051953235.1 Nitrobacter sp.
CCACCCGACCGCCGGCCCCGCCCCCAAACCCGGGATAGCAACGCCCCCCCCACGGCTCGCACCTCAGGATGACGGAGCCGAAGCGTCACTTATACTTCGGATCCCGCTCCAGCAGTTCGATCGAAATGCCCTGCGGTCCGCGAATGAAGCAGATGCGGACACCCGGCCGAATGGTGTGCGGCTCCTTGGTGAATTGCACGCCCTTGCCTTTCAGATGCGCCGCGACGTCGTCGATGTCTTTCACAGCGAGACCGAAATGATCGAGCCCCTGATAGGGCGTCGATGGCGGCGGATTGACACCATCGCCCGCCGTGACCGGCGCGAGGAAGATGTTAGCGCTGCCGAGCTTGACATCGAGACGCACCGGCGTGCGGACGATTTCCGCGCCCAGCGTGTCGGCGAACCACTTCGCGGTACCTTCCGGATCCGGCGTGCGGATGTGGACATGATCCCAAATAAATTGTGGCGTTGCACCGGCCATTCTTCGCTCTCCTGTCGTTTCCCGATCGATCTTTGCCGCGAGGCGACCGCAGGGTCAATTCGCGATGGCCTCGCCAGCATCACATCAGTCATGCGCTGCGCAGGAACACAAATTCCGTATCGTCATAGGCGCGCCGTTCGAGCTCCTCGAAACCTTCGGGGCCAGCGAAGGCCGCCGCCTTCGCTTCCTCGACGACAAGGAGTGCCCCCTTCGTGAGCCAACCACCGTCGCGCAGCGAGGCGACCGCCTTATCGGCAAGCCCCATCCGGTAGGGCGGATCGAGAAACACCAGCGAGAACGGTTCGACCGGATGCGCCGGACCAAGATCGGTGGCATCGCGTCGATAGACCTTGGTGACGCCGCCGAGCCCGAGCGCCTCGACGTTGTTACGCAACAGCGCCCGAGCCTCGGCGCCATTGTCGACGAACAGCGTGAACTTCGCGCCTCGCGAGACGGCCTCGATGCCGAGCGCGCCGGTGCCCGCGAACAGATCGAGCACCCGCGCGTCCGTGATGGGATCGTCGTAAGCATGAGCAAGAATATTGAACAGCGACTCGCGCAGGCGGTCGGCTGTCGGCCTGATCTGCTGCGTCGACGGCGACGCCAGCGTACGGCCCCTCAATCGCCCCCCGACGACGCGCATCGTCAATCCCGCGGCGTGAGATCGCGCTTGCCGTGATAGCCGCGCTTCGGCCGCCGCGGCGGTCCGTAGCCGTTGGCTTCATCCTCGTTGCGGGCGCGGGCTTCGTCGCTGCCGGTTCGCTGCACCACGACTCTGCGGCCCTTGCGATCCTCGATCAGCGAGCGTTTCGTGCGCTCCTTGTTATCCTTCTTCGAGCGCAGCGGCGTACCGTCGCGGCCGAGCTTCGGAGCATCTGAGCCCTCGGAGGACGCGAAATTCGCGTTGGCCAGCGCCGCAACTTTTTCGCCGAGCTGATCGCGCAGCACGCGGGAGCGCACTTCCTCGACCTGGCCTTCCGGAACTTCGCCGAGCTGGAACGGCCCATAGGAAACGCGGATCAGGCGGTTCACCTCGAGGCCGAGATGCGCCATCACATTGCGCACTTCGCGGTTCTTGCCCTCGCGGATCGCAAACACCACCCAGACGTTGGCTCCCTGATCGCGCTCCAAGGTCGCATCGATCGGACCGTATTTCACGCCATCGACTTCGACGCCGTCCTTCAGCGTGTCGAGTTGCGCCTGGGTCACCTCGCCGTGGGCGCGGACGCGGTAGCGCCGCAGCCAGCCGGTGTCGGGATGTTCGAGCACCCGCGCCAGGCCGCCGTCGTTGGTCAACAGCAGCAGGCCTTCGGTGTTGAAATCGAGCCTGCCGATACTGATGAGACGCGGCAGGCCCTCCGGCAGATTGTCGAATACGGTCGGCCGCCCTTCCGGATCGTCGTGCGTCGTCATCAGTCCGCGCGGCTTGTGATAGAGAAACAGCCGCGTGCGCTCGCGCTCCGGCAGCTTTTGGCCATCGACGGTGATGACATCGCGCGTGGTGACATCGAGCGCCGGCGAGTTGACGACACGACCATTCACGGCGACGCGACCCTGCGTGACCATCTCCTCGGCGTCGCGGCGGGATGCGAGGCCTGCTCGCGCGATCACTTTCGCGATCCGTTCGCCGGCCTTTTTCGGTTTCGGCTCCGCGCGGACACTGCGGCGGTCGTCGTCGGACGGGCGTTCGCGGTAGGCGCCGCGGCCGCCGAAGGCCGGGCGCTTGGCGAAAATCTTGCTGTCGTCCTCATTGTCGCGGCGCAGACGATCGTCGCGATCACCGCGGCGTGGCCGCTCCTGCCAGTCGTTGCGGCCGCCGCGCGGCCGGTCGAACTGCGGCCGATCCTCACGGGGCCGGTCGAAGCGTCGCGGCGCGCGATCGCCACGATCGGAACGATCATCGCGGGGCCGCGCAAAGCGCGGACGCTCGGCGTCGCCCCGATCGTCACGTGGCTTGTCGAAATTTCTCGTCTCGCGGCGCGGCCGCTCATCGCGGCGGGTGTCATCCCGGCCCCGCGCGTCGCGCTTCTGCCACGGCTTGTCGTCGCTGCGGTCGCGCCCGCGGAATTCGCGGTCACCGAAATCCTTGCGCGGGCCGCGCGGACCACGATCCGGCGCTCCACGTGAAAACTTCTTGTCACCGAAGGAACGCTCTCCGCGCGGCGTGTACGGGCGCTTTTCGCCGTCGCCCTCGCGCGGCGGGCGCGGACTATAAGGCCGATCACCCTGGGGACGCGCGCGCTGCGGACGATCACCGTCCTTACGAAAGCCCTCGCCTCGCGGCGTGTAGGGGCGTTTGTCGCCAAATTTCTTGTCCGCAAAGCGCCCTGCCGGGCGCTCGCCGCGATCACCACGAGGCGCGCGATCATCGCGATTGAACCTCGGACGCTCACCACGAGGCCCATTGCCGCGCGGCGTGTAAGAACGCTTCTCGCCCTCGCGCGGACGGAAATCCTTGCGCGGGCCCCGGTCCGCGCGTTCGCTCTGGCGATCCGGTCGATCCCCGCCACGCGCAGGACGGTCGTCACGATTGAAACGGGCGGGACGCGGCGCGTCGCCATGGCTCCTGCGCGGGGCATCGCCATCGCGCTTGCCAGCGTAGGGACGCTTATCGCCGTCGCCCCGGTCGGACTTTCCGGCAAAGTCGCGTTTGGCAAACTTCTTCTCCGGACCGCGCGGCTTGCCCGAACGGCCCATCGGCCTGTCCTTGCCGCCCGCAGGCCGGTCGCGGCGCCCGCGCGGGGGTGCATTGTCTTTGTCTTTGTCGCGGGGCATGAATGATCTCGCTTAAACCCGTGTCGGGCCGGCACGGCGCGCTACCTGTCGGAAAGGGCGCTCTCGCAAAACCGGCATCCACTTTTGCTGAAGGCGGCCTCTTAGCAGAGTTCTTCACCGGATACGAGGCATGATGACGCCCTCTTTCATGGATTTGGCGCTGAAAGCCGCCGAAAACGCGGCAAAATCGGGCGAAGTGCCGATCGGCTGCGTGATCGTGCGCGACAATTCGGTGATCGCGGCGGCCAGCAACCGCACCCTGACCGACCGCGACCCGACCGCCCATGCCGAACTGCTGGCGATCCGCGAGGCCGCCCGCAAGCTCGGCAGCGAGCGGCTGACCGACTGCGACCTCTACGTCACCCTGGAACCCTGCCCGATGTGCGCCGGCGCCATCTCGTTCGCGCGCATCCGCAGGCTCTACTATGGCGCGACCGATCCGAAGGGCGGCGCGGTGGATTCCGGCGTGCGTTTTTTTGCATCCCCGACCTGCCATCACCGCCCGGAGGTCTATTCGTCGGTCGGCGAGAGCGAGGCGGCGACGCTGCTGAAGGATTTCTTCAAGGCGCGGCGCTGAAGAAGCGCCGTCCTCGTCGTCATCATCCGCGAAAGCGGATGATCCAGTACCAACGCCAGCGTTTACTGGATACCCGCCTTCGCGGGTATGACCTCTTCGATCAGGCGGTGATGAAAAACGCCTTCAACGCCGTCGCAGTTTCCTCCGGCGCTTCCTCCGGCAAAAAGTGCCCCGAAGGAACCGGACCGCCCGTGACATTGGTCGCCCAGGCGCGCCACGCATCGAGTTGCGTACTGGATGCGCTCGCCGCCACCCCGGCGTCACCCCACAGCGCCAGCATCGGAATCGTGATCTTCTTTCCGGCGTCCAGGTCCGCCTTGTCGATCTCGAAATCCGCATAGGCGCCGGCGCGGTAGTCCTCGCACATCGCGTGCACCCGCGAAGGATCGCGGAATGGCGCGAGGTAGTGTTCCAGCGCGCGCGGATCGATCGCATCGAGCGTCCCGGTGCGGGTCTGGCTCGCCATCTTCTGTTTGAGAAAGAAATCCGGATGGCCGGAGATCAGCGTCTCCGGCAACGGATACGGCTGCGCCAGAAAGGCCCAGTGATAGATCTTCAGCGCAGAGAGGCGATTGATGCGCGACCAGTAGTCGTAGGTCGGCAGGATATCGAGCACGGCCAGCTTCGACAACCGGCCGGGATGATCGAGAGCGAGACGATACGACACGCGCCCGCCGCGATCGTGCCCTGCCAGCGCAAAGTGCACATAGCCGAGCTTCTCCATCGCCTCGATCATGGTGTTGGCCATGGCGCGCTTGGTGTAGGGCGTATGCCGGTCGTCGCTCTCCGGCATGTCCGACCAGCCGTAACCCGGCAGGTCCGCGATAATAAGCGTGAAGCGATCCGCGAGTTGCGGTGCCACGGTGTGCCACATCACGTGGGTCGAGGAGAATCCGTGCAGCAAGAGCAGCGGCGGCCCCTTGCCGCCGACGCGCGCGAAGATGCGGCCCGACGTGGTGTTGATCCATTTGGAGTCATAACCGGGAAACAGATCGGCGAGATCGGGCATGGGACAATACTCACGATGTCATCATCCGCGAATGCGGATGATCCAGTAGACACCACGGCTTACTTTCGACAAGAGGCGTCGCGACATACTGGATACCCGCTTTCGCGAAGCATGACGGTTCTGCCTCGCTCTATTCCCGCTTCAAACTTTGTTCGGCGTTGCCGCTGCGATGCCCCGGCGATATGCCATCCGCAAGCCTTCACCAAAGCATGAGGAAACACCATGGCGATCGATTTCGAAATTCCCCCGGAAGCCAAGGCAATCCGCGAAAAGGTTCGCCAGTGGGTGCATGATGAGTGCATCCCCGCCGAGAAACAAC
>JBQCIZ010000099.1:0-4038 GCA_051953235.1 Nitrobacter sp.
TCAAAGCGATCCTACGCGTCAACATGATGCTCTCCATTCGTTGCCGTTTCGATGGCGCATCGTGTCCTGGCGTCACGCAAGCCTCTTTGCGCAGCAACAAGGTCGGCCGGAGTTCGAATGGTGGAGTTTGCTCTGGCGCAAAGAAGGTGAAAAATGGTGCGTCTCGGGACGTCCAGGGCGAGCGCATATGAGGCGCGGCCGTCCTGGGTGGCCGTTCAGCGCCTGTTCGACTTGTAACGTTCATCCGCAGAGGCCAGGTGTGCTGCGGCTGGAGGCGTCTAATGTGATTCAAAGGAATGAGCGGTTCGTTTGGCGGCAACAGCCATCCAGTCGCGAAGCAGTCCCCGATCTTCCCTGGAAAAGGTCGCCCGCCGCCTGAGATCGTCCCAACGTCATGTCGGGATGGCAATGTGCAAAATCCTCCCGGATGCTCGCTTCGAGAGAAACCCGTTCCGCCTCATCGACGGGCTGCACGTAGTGGTGTGAATTATTCAGCATTCCGGCCGTGCTTCTTTGCTGGCCTCGTTATGCGCGAGCAGGCGCAGCCGAACGCGCCAGAGATCCGGTCCTTGCTCCAGGTAGGACCAGCCGCCGCGCGAACCAAAGCGTGCTTCGAGTTGCAAGCGGAGCCGCCTGGGATTGTGATCCACGACGATCTGCAGCGATTGATCGGGTGAGAGGTGCTCGAAGAGACGAAAGAGGATCGCGTGGCGATGTTGCGGATCGATGTCGGCGACATTGATCACGCGCTCATCGGTGCCAGCCTCGGTCATGCCTGACCTTCTGTCGAGGAGATCACGCCGGCTGCGGCCGGCTGCGCTGCCTTTCGTTCGAGGTTGGCGAACAGCGCTTCGACATGTTGCACCAACAGCCCTGCACCGGGAGGTTCGAGCAACCTATTCAGAACGGCGTGGAAGTACGGCTTGAGAATCTTCCCCGTGGTGCCGCGCTCGGCGCACATCAAATCAAGGATGTTATGCGCTAGTGGTGAGAATTCGTCGATTGCCATTGTCGGGTCGAGAATCGCGTTGAGCGCGCTTTCCACATTCTTCCAGTTCGAGCGCGAAATGTGCGTCAGCACATTGCTGATGTGCGGATGTGCGCGGAAGGCGGCAAAAACCCGGAATGCGAGATCGGCAGTGGAGAGCTCGGCGGCCATTTCCAGGTTGCGATCCGCTGCCATCAGGATCGGAAGTGTCCGGGAGAAAGAGGGGGCAGGGTGAGAATTTGCCTGGATTTCCATTCGAAAGGGAAGGGTCACGGTTGACCTCCGAACTAAAAGATATATTGTAGATATATCTTTATAGCATCTCCGGCAAGGAGAATTGCAATGATTGAAAATCTGCGATCCACGAGCACTGCGAGAACGTCCGGGTGCCCGATCGAGATTTGCGATGAAGCATTCGTGGTCGATGCAGCGCTTATCGGCGAACTCCTGCGTCTTCCGGCCTCGCGTGTACAGAACTTGATGCGCTCCGGACGGATTACGAGCGCCTGCGAGCGCGGCGTTGACGACCATGCGGGGGAATTTCGCCTTAGCTTCTTTTACGGCAATCGCCGGGCGCGTTTGAGCACGGATCTGGAAGGTCGCATCCTGCGCAAATCGGCGGTCGACTTCGGTGACCGCCCAAGCCCGGATGTGCGCCGCCGGCCGAGGGCGGAAGGTGACTTCGAATTGAACAAGACACCTCTGCCCGTAGAACGCAAATGAGTGGCGTTCATTCGACACAGGCCAGGAGTTGCGAGCCCCGAAGTTTCGAGTAGGTTGGGGGTTGGTGAAAGGACTTGAGCGCTGAGTGTGGCACGGAAGGAAAAGAGCATGTTGAAACCGGACAGGTCCATCCCGTGACGGAGCAGCCCCGGTTGGCGGAGCGCATTCTCGATGACGCGGCGGATGCGGTGATCTACGCCGACCGTTCAGGTACGATCATCCGCTGGAATCCTGCTGCCACCGCGCTATTCGGTTATTCGCCGGACGAGGCACTTGGACAAAGTCTCGATCTGATCATCCCCGAACATCTGCGCGCCGCACACTGGCGCGGCTACGAAGCGGCGATGACCAAGGGCGCGATGAAATTGCAAGGCCGTCCCACACTCACCCGCGCATCGCACAAGAGCGGTCAGAAGCTCTATGTCGAGATGACGTTCGCGATTGTCAGAGGGAGCGCCGCCGGTGAGGTGCTTGGCTCGGTTGCAATAGCACGGGACGTGACTGAGCGTGTCGAACGGGACCGGGCCGCAACCCGTACAGCTGCAGCCGGTCAATGAGCCGTCAGGTAGCTTGGCTCATGACTTTGGAGAGCGAATGCGGCTCTCGTCGGTGCCTTCCGCAAGAAGATGAAGCCGATGCGGATCGCGCAGAACGATGCGCTGCCGTCCGCCTTCGACGAGCCCCTGGGTTTCCCATGCACTCAGAATGCGGCTCACCGTATGCAGGGTGGCGCCTGTCATTTCGGCCACGTCTTGCCGACTGATCGGAAAATCGATCTCAATGCCAGCCTCCACCTTGCGGCCTGCCTGCTTGGCGAGACGCAGAAGCGTGTGCGCGACGCGCTGCTCGACCTGTTCGTTCGAGATCTCGATGACACGGGTTTGCGTGTCCTGGAGCCGGCTGCCGACCGTTTGCAGGGCGCTACCGGCGAGACTCGGATATGTGGCGATGAGGCGAGCCCATGACGATGACGGCCAGGCGAGTGCGATACTGTCGACGGCCGCGACTGCAGTCGCGGGATAGTGGGACAGGTTCATGGCTTGGGCGACGCCGAACAACTCGCCTGCCGACACGTATCGCACAACCGTCTGGTGGCCCTGGGCCGTTGTCTTTTCGACGCGCAGATGACCATGCAACAGCACGAAGAAGCGATCGGCCTCGGCGCCCTGCTCGAATACGGCCGAGCCCTTGGGATAGCGGACCGAGCGGGCTTCGCGCAGCAGACCGTCCTGTTCAGCCGGAGAAAGTCCGGCGAACATCGAAAGATTGGCGACCAGTGAGCGGTCGACGGCGGCCATAAATTCCCCTTCGCAACTCGCTGTCAGACTCTACCCGGAGCAATTGCTTCTCACAACCATCGGGCTCAGCGCGCGCGCCGCAAGCTTCCGGTTCGGCGGCCGTAGTGCGCGTCCGCTCCCTCAACCTTTCGAAAATCCGCATTTGCCCCCTCCGGTCTGCGATGAGGATTTATTGCACCGCGAAACCCCACCGTCCTTGCGCCATGACAAAGAGACCGGAAGCGCGTCGCCTTAGGCTGCGCGGGAATTCGGAGCAATGCGATGGGAACGATGACAAAAGCACGGGCATATCGTGGACCGGCATTGTTCTCCTATGGTTTCCGGCCGTTCTTTCTGTTCGGCGCAGTTCATGCCGGTGTGATGATTCCGCTATGGCTCGCCGTCTTCGCCGGCGATGTTTCGCTGCCGACGGCTTTCGCGCCGCTGGACTGGCACGTTCACGAAATGCTGTTCGGCTATGTCGGCGCGGTGATTGCCGGTTTCCTGCTGACGGCAGTGCCAAACTGGACGGGCCGTCTGCCGATTCAGGGGCCGCGGCTTGCAGTGCTGTTCTCGACATGGCTCGCGGGTCGCCTCGCGGTGAGTTTTTCCGGAACGATCGGATGGGGCGCGGCGATGGCGGTGGACGCGCTGTTTCTGTTGCTTCTCGCCGCCGCGGCGACACGCGAGATCGTGGCAGGCCGCAAGTGGGGCAATCTGAAGGTCGTCGGCGTCGTCATCCTGCTGACGGCCGCCAATATCTCCTTTCATCTGGAGGCGCACGTCTCAGGTCTGGCGGCTTACTCGGCGCGTGCCGGCATCGCTCTTGTCGTCACGCTGATCGGCGTCATCGGTGGCCGTATCGTGCCGAGCTTCACCCGCAACTGGCTCGCACGCCAGAAGGAAGGGCGGATGCCGACTCCGTTCAATCGATTTGATGTTGCCGCGATGGCAGCGGGCATCGCGGCGCTTGTTATCTGGGTCATGGCACCGTCGGGCCGCATCGTTGCTGTGATGCTTGGTATCGCGGGCGCGCTACATCTGGTTCGG
>JBQCIZ010000100.1:0-4852 GCA_051953235.1 Nitrobacter sp.
AGCGAATAGCCCTTGTCTTCGACCAGGATGCCTTCGTGCAACTCGGATATGGCGGCGAAGCGACGGATCAGATCCGCGTTCATCGGCGGCGCACGCGACGCCACCGCTTCGTTTTCGACCGATATCCGCATCTCGGCGCCATGACCGCCAACGGCCGGAAACAGCATCGGCGAAAAAATCCGGTCGATGTCGCCGAGTGAGCGCCCGCTGACCAGCGCGAGCGCGCCATTGGTGCGCGCCAAGAGTTGCGGCAGCGACTTCGCAAGCTTCGGCGGCACGCGAACCTCATGCGGCGACGGCGCGAGATCGAGCAACGTACCATCGATATCGAGCAGCAGCGCGCATTGATCGAGCGGCGGCAAACAAAGCCCGGGGTCGGCCGCTATGGGCACGCTTTTCTGCACGGTCTCCATGACATCCTGATTCATTGCGGTTCCACAACGGCAAGCGGCGATGCCACCGTTTCGAGCGAACGTCGCTCGGCGGCGACGCCATATCGCCAGCCGATCAGCGCCGCGGCGATCATCAGCACCGATCCGAGACAATAGCCTGCAAACACGCTGGTCCGCGAGCCGGTATCGATCAGGGCGCCGAACAGCGCGGGTCCGGCAACGCCGCCGATTCCGGTCCCGATGGCATAGAACATGGCGATCGCCAGCGCGCGGACTTCGAGCGGAAACGTCTCGCTCACCGTGAGATACGCCGCGCTCGCGGCCGGCGAGGCAAAGAAGAAGATCACCATCCAGGCGATCGTCTGGGTCTGGGCGGTGAGATAACCCGCGGCGAACAGATAGCCGGACACCGCCAGCAGAATGCCCGAGATTCCGTACGTGAATGCGATCATTGCGCGGCGGCCGATGGTATCGAACAGCCGCCCGAGCAGCAGCGGTCCGAGGAAATTGCCCGCCGCGAACGGCAAGATGTACCAGCCGATATGATTCGACGGGATATGAAAGAATGACGACAGCACCAGCGCGTAGGTGAAGAAGATCGCATTGTAGAAAAACGCCTGCGCGACCATCAGGGCAAGGCCGACCAGCGAGCGCTGCCGATATGTGTGAAGCAGCGTCCGCGCCACCTCGCGCAGGGGCGTGTGATCGCGCATGCGAAACCTGATCGTCGGCAGAACGGCGCCAGCTTCGGGATCGCGGATCGCCATTTGTTCGATGTCGGACACGATGCGAAGGGCCTGCTCCGGCCGACCATGAATCATCAGCCAGCGCGGGCTTTCCGGTATCCATAACCGCATCACGACCACGATGAGGCCGAGCGCAGCCCCGGTCAGAAACGCAAGGCGCCAGCCGATATCCGGATCGATGACCTGCGGATCGAGCAGCACGATCGCGCTGACCGCGCCCATGGCGGCCCCGATCCAGAAGCTGCCGTTGATGACCAGATCGGTCCATCCGCGATAGCGCGCCGGAACCAGTTCCTGAATCGTCGAATTGATCGCGGTATACTCGCCGCCGATGCCTGCGCCGGTCAAAAACCGGAACAGCGCGAAGCTGCCGACGTTCCATGACAGCGCGGTCGCGGCCGTCGCGAGCAGATAAAGCGTCAGCGTGACAAAGAAGAGCTTCTTGCGTCCAATACGGTCGGTCAGCCAGCCGAACCCGACCGCACCGAGCACGGCGCCGATGAGATAGGCGCTGCTGGCGAAGCCGATGTCGAGGTTGCTGAAACGAAGCGTGGGGCTGTCCTTGAGCGCACCAGACAGGGCACCGGCGAGCGTTACCTCGAGCCCATCCAGGATCCAGGTGATCCCGAGGGCCGTCACGACGCGCGTGTGAAAGGCACTCCAGCGGAGACTATCGAGGCGCGCGGGAATATCTGTCTCGATGATCCGGTCGGCACGTCCTTGCGATGACGGTTGCAATGATTGTTTCTGGACCGTCTCCAAAACGAGTACTCACTCCGCAATGCCGCTGGCGGTCACCCTTCCGATGGAAGTTTGCGTGGCTGAAACGAAGAAACGCGGAACCCGGCTTCGGGTTCCGCGTTGGGGGCGACTTTATCTTATCGAATCTTATGGAAAGCTCAGGCTGCGCGGATATTCGCCATGAAGCGATCCAGCTCCTGACGAAGCCGGGTGCTTTCGGACGACAGCGTCTGGGCCGAGTTCAGCACTTCCTCGGAAGCAGAGCCGGTTTCGATTGCGCCGCGATTGACCTGCGTGATGTTGTCGGCGGTCGCCTGCGTGCCTTGCGCAACACCCTGCACGCTACGCGCGATTTCCTGCGTGGCATCGCTCTGCTGCTGCACAGCGGTGGCGATCGTCGAGGCGATGTTCGAAATCTGCCCGATGGTGCTACCGATCTCCTTGATCGCCGCGACCGACTCCTGCGTCGCGCCCTGCATGCCGGTGATGTGCGACGAAATCTCGTCGGTGGCCTTCGCGGTCTGGCTCGCCAGCGACTTGACCTCGGAAGCCACCACCGCAAAGCCGCGCCCGGCCTCGCCTGCGCGCGCCGCCTCGATGGTGGCATTGAGCGCCAGCAGGTTGGTCTGCTCCGCGATCGCCGTGATCAGCTTGACCACGTCGCCGATCTCCTGCGCAGCGCGGGACAGCTTGCCGATCCGCGCGTCGGTCTGCTGCGCTTGCTTGACCGCGCCGTCCGCGATGCGATTGGAGTCGCGTGCCTGGCGGCCGATCTCGTCAACCGACGCGGACAGCTCCTCCGTCGCCGCCGCGACCGATTGCATGCTCGAGCAGGCTTCCTCGGACGCGCCCGCGGCTTGGCCCGACAGGCTTTGCGTGGTTTCTGCCGTACGCGTCAGCGTTCCCGCTGCGGCCTCGAGCTGCACCGCGGAGGACGACACGTTCGACACGATGCTGCCGACGGCGGCCTCGAACTGGTCAGCGAAGCGGATCAGCTCCGCGCGCCGCGCTTCGGCAGCCGCCTTGTTCTGCGCCTCGTGCGTCGCCGCGTCGCGCTCAGCCTTCGCAACCGCCTGCACCTTGAACTCTTCGACGGCGCCGGCCATGTCGCCGAGCTCGTCCTTGCGGCCGAGTCCGGGCAGCACGACTTCGAAATCGCCGCCTGCGAGCTTGCGCATGGCGGCGCACATCGCGACCATCGGCCGGGAAATGCCGCGGCCCAGCAGCCACGCGAACAGGCCGCCAACCACGAACCCGCCGACCGCCAGCATCAGCAGCAGGCGCTCGGTCTCGGTGATCGCTCCCTTGGATTCCTGATCCAGCCGCTTCTGGTCGGCGAGCAGATCAGCCTTCATGGCGTCAGCCAGTTGCGTGATCGCCGTCGCCGACTCGCCCATTTCATTGACGAGGCTGGCAACGCTCTTGGCGTTCTCGATCAGTTTGCCGAAGGCATCCTGATAGCTGGCAAGCAGCGCCTTAATATCCTTGACCGGACCGGCAACCTTTTCGTTGTCCGTCGGAATGGCATTGACCGCGTTCGCCACGAATTTCAGGCGCGCGACCGCGCTGTTCGCAACCGTGATGTCGGAATTGAGTACGAACGAGCTGGTCAGGCCCGTCGCCGACAGAAGCTGGGTGGTGACCTGCTTGGCGCTGAACACCACCGCCGGCAATTCGAGTTCACCCGCGGTGCTCGCCAGATCCTCCAGCTTGTAGCGCAGGTTGTTGCCGTCGCGCATGAGCTGGTTCTGCGAAATCTTGTCGCTTTCGTGCTTCAGGTTGCGGATGTCCTCGAAAATTTTCGTGTAGGTGCGGAATTCGCGCTCGAGCTTAGTGATCTTGTCGAGCCGGGTTGAATCGGTGGTCGCCTTCATCGACTGGGCGATGGCATCCTTGAGTTTGGCTTCCGAAGCCAGCGCGGCCTTCTCATCGTCGTCCTTGGCGGTGACGACATAGTAGCGCGCGAGTGCCTGATAGGAGATCAGCTCGCGATCGATATTGCGGGCCAGATCCGCTTCCGCGACGCTCTGACGGTAGGATGTGACCTTGTTGGAAATCCGTTCGAAGCCGAGATAGGCGATGCCCATGCTGACGGCTGTGATGGCCAGGACCAGCGCGAAACCAAGTGTGATTTTTGCGCGAAACCGGAGCGTCGGCATTCTGATCGACTTGATTGGAATCGACCGCAGCCAAGCTCGTTTTCCGTCCCCCATATCCGCCCCCATCTTGCCCATAACGAATTGATTTCGGAGGACATGCCTCCGAGCCCGGTGCCAAAAATTAGAGGAGAATGGATAAGAGGTTGTAAATCATTACCCCCTGACCAGGAAAATTCCGTGCGGCGGACGGATCGGAGAGGCCTGGAACTGCTTTCAAGGCAAAGAGAGACGTGCCGCCCGTCTCCGTTTGTTGCAGCGCGGCAGTCTCGGTGATGGTCCGAGGCGATTCTCGAAGGCGACACGAGCGCTTGCCGCGCACAACGGCATCGTGAAAAAGCCGCTTGCCACCCCCCGATCCAGGCGAGACAATTTCGGCAATGACAGGCTGGCGCGCCCTCGGCCGCGCGCCCAACACCAGGGAAGAAACAACGTGCTCGATAAACCGGCCCCGCAAACCGCCACGCGAACGTCCGGCCCGCTGACGGGCTTCCGCATCGTCGAATTCGCCGGAATTGGGCCGGGACCTTTTGCCTGCATGATGCTCGCGGACATGGGCGCCGAGGTGATCACGCTCGACCGCATCGGCGCGAAGAAGAATCTCAAGGCGGTTGCGGTCCGCGGCCGCAAGGTGGTCGAACTCGATCTCAAGGACAAGGCCGCGATCGCGAAGGCACTCGACCTGCTCGATCATGCCGACGCGCTGATCGAGGGATTTCGTCCCGGCGTGATGGAACGGCTCGGTCTCGGCCCCGACGTGGTGCTGGCGCGCAATCCGCGCCTGGTCTACGGCCGCATGACCGGATGGGGGCAGGAA
>JBQCIZ010000101.1:0-5281 GCA_051953235.1 Nitrobacter sp.
TTCTTGTAACGCACCTCGTCCTGGAAGCGGATGTCCACGAAATCGCCGGTTTCGACCATCTGTTTGGTCGCCTGTGCGAAACGGGCCTCGTCGCGGTCGATGGGCGGAATATTGAAGAAGCCGGGAAGGAAGAAGAGAAAACCGACGACCGCCAGAAAAAGAACGGGCCTGATGCGGCCCGCGGTCACGAAATCGATCGCGCTCGCGAGCCCGCGTCCCGGATTCACCGGAGTTTTCGGTTCGCGCACTTGTCCAAATCGGGGACGGGAAAAGGTCTCAGCCATGCGGTTCCGCATACGCTGAAACCAACGCAGCGACAACCGCTTAGCCGGTCACTATTGAATTCTGACCGTAACTGTGTCCGCGCTGCCAGTCGCGTCCATGACGGTCAGGCGGACAAAGCCGGGGCCGGGAGGCGCGATCATCCGCTGCCGCCGGCTGTCGATCTCCCCGACCGCCGTCCCGTTGACCATCATTGTCATCGGCAACACCCCGCCAGCGACCTTCACCGGCAACGCCGCGAACGTTGCTCCATCCGCGCTCCGGGAGTCGATCCGCGACCCGTTCAGCGGGAACTGGATGTGGAGCGCATGCTCGTCGCCGGTTCGGATCAATTCGCCGACCGGGCGAAACCGCCGCAACGGCAACGGCAGCTTGGCATTGCTTGCGATCAGGGTTCCGCGAGGCGCTTTTGGGAGCGGCGCCGGCAACTTTCCGGTACGGGCGAACGCGTCGAACAGCACAGGTGCCGCCGCAACGCGCCCGATGAGCCCGGTTACCGGCGCGCCATCAGGGCGGCCGACCCAAACGCCGATCGTCATACGGCCATCGAAGCCGACCGACCATGCATCGCGATAGCCGTAGCTGGTGCCGGTCTTGAATGCGACCCGGTTCCGGACCGCATTTTCCGGCGGCGGCGTCCCCAGAAGGACGTGACCGACCTGCCAGGCTGCGACTGGATCCAACAGGCGGAGCGGTTCGCGGGCAACGTCTCTCACCCGCTCGATTTCCCGCAAGGGTATCACGCTACCGAGGCGAGGAATTCCGGAATAGGCCTGCACCAGATCGTGCAGCGTGACCCCGACGCCACCGAGGCCCATGGCGAGGCCTGGAACCTCATCCTTCGGCAAGACCAGATCGGTGCCGGCCTGCTTCAGCCGTGACGACAATCGGCTGGCGCCGACGCGATCGAGCAATTCGATCGCGGGGACGTTGAGTGACAATTGCAAGGCACGGCGCACCGGTACCGTGCCTTGAAACGTCATGTCGAAGTTTTCCGGCGCGTAGCTGCCGAACCGGATCGGTCGGTCATCGATCAGACTGTCCGGGTGAACGAACCCGTCCTCAAAGGCCAGTCCATAAATGAAGGGCTTCAGCGTCGAGCCCGGCGAGCGCACGGCCTGTGTCATATCCACCTGCCCGGCGCGCCGTTCATCAAGATAATCGGCGGAGCCGACATGGGCGAGCACGTCGCCAGTGGCATTGTCGACTGCGATAATGCCAACGGAAATGTCGGGCCCCAGCGCTGCCGCGCGGTCACGCGCCAGCGCCTCAAGCGTTCGCTGTAATCCGGCTTCGAGCGTCAGCCTGATGATGCTGGAGTCCTTGACGGTCGCCAGCGCCTGATCGGCCGAATGCGGCGCCAGCATCGGGAATGGCTTACGCATGCGGTGAACTGGTACGGCCTTCGCCTGCGCGGCATCTTCCGCCGAAACGCGCTGCTCCTCGACCATGCGTTCCAGCACCCGATCGCGCGCAGCTTGCGCCGCGGCGGGGTGACGATCGAGGCGGCGATGCTCCGGCGATTGCGGCAGCGCGACCAGCAACGCAGCTTCCGCGAGCGACAGCCGTTTCGGCTCCTTGCCAAAATAGGCCAGCGACGCCGCGCGAATGCCTTCGAGATTGCCGCCGAACGGCGCAAGCGTCAGATACAGGTTGAGGATTTGGTCCTTGGACAGTTCGTGCTCGAGCTGGAATGCCCGCACCACCTGATGCAGCTTGGCATAAAGCGACCGACGGCGGCGCGGCTCGATCAGACGCGCAAGCTGCATGGTGATGGTCGATCCGCCCGACACGATATGCCCGCTCGTTACAAGTTGCAGCGCCGCCCGCCCGAGCGCCAGCGGGTCGACACCGGAATGCGAATAGAAGCGCTGGTCTTCATATCCCAGCAGCAGGTTGAGATAGCCGGGATCGACGTCGGTCTTGGCATCGACAGGCAGCCGCCAGCGCCCGTCCGCCATGGCAAAGGCGCGCAGCAACTTGCCGTTGCGATCGACCACCGTCGTCGAGATCTCGCGCGCCTGCGCAAGCGGCAGTGGTCCCAGTGAAACGACCCAGCCAGCGACCACACCAGTGATCAACACCGCGACCGCAGCAACGGCGGCCGCCGCCCATTTCATTCGCCGCCAGTGGCGGCGCGGCGGCGCGACGGTGGCTATGTTGTCGGATACTGTCATTTCGCGGCGCGCACCTCGACACGACCGGTGCTCGTGCGGCCGTAGCGCGACGGATTATACATATCCTCGACATAGGCCTGCGGCAGCACGTACTTGCCGGGCGACACCGCGCGCACAACATAGGCGACGGTGAAGACCGCCTTGTCCTTGGCCGAACGATCAATGGCCGCCGTGAAGCGATCGTCGCGGAATTCCGTGTTCACTGGCTCCTGCCCATCCTCGATCCAGTCGAGCGTACCGGCATCGCCGGACGAGACGAGATGCGGATTGTCGATCTCGAAGCCTGCCGGAAGATAATCGGCCACCATGATGTGCCCGTATTCCGGTTTGGCCTCGGTAATCCGAAGCACTACGGCCAGCCGGTCGTTCTGCTTCGCCTGAGCGGGATCCGCAGGCGTTCCATCGAGGGTGAAATAGTTGCGCTCGATCTTGAAGCCGTTCGAGGCAGCGGGCTCCGCCGTCACCGGCGCGCCGCTTACCGAAATCACCGCCTGCACCGGCGCATCGCCGGTATTGGTGATCTTGATGGGCTTACCGGCCATCTCCGCCGCCTTGTAGCTGCGGTAGAGCGCGGTCTTGACCGGAGCGCCATCGACATCGAGCGACATGGTCTCTCTCGCAAGTGCCCGCGCCGCCAGAACAAGCCACGCGTTTTCCTGCGTCGAAGTGTACGGCGTCAATCCGCGCGCTGCTTCAACGCGCTGGACCGCTTGCGTCACGGTCGCACGCGATGCATTGCCCTCGCCTGCCAGCGACACCAGTGCCGCCGCGTCGCGCAGGGCCGAACCGTAATCGGCCCGACCGAACTCGATCGCCGGCTTTGGCGCCAGGCTTTCCGCCGCTGCGGCATAGACGCGTTCCGCGCGCGTGCGATCTCCCACCAGCGCGAGCGCGGCAGCCAGTTGCGCCTTGGCGATCGGCGTCGCCAGATTGTTCAGCTTGGTATCTGCGAGATAGCGCAGATCGCCGATCGGCGCGGTGCCGTTCTTGGCCAGAACATAAAGCCCGTAGGCCAAATCGCGGCCGCCGTCCTTCTCCGGTTCGGGGGCGTTCACCACCGAGTTGCGGATGCGGTCGAGCGCGCTCTTGAACAGCGGATCGGGCACCGCAAACCCTTTTTCGCGGGCGCGGGTCAGGAAATCCGTGACATAGGCATCGAGCCACGCATCGTCCCCGCCCGCCGACCACAAGCCGAACGAACCGTTCGAGCCTTGCCGCGCCAGTAGGCGATCGATCGAGGTCTTGATACGATCATCGACACTTGTATCCATCGCGAGATGGGCGCCGGCCGCGAGATCGTTGACGTAGAGCAGCGGCATCGCACGGCTGGTGATCTGCTCGGAGCAGCCGAACGGATAACGGTCGAGCGCCTTCAGAATGGTCGCGGCATCCAGCGCCGTCGACAAACCGACCGACATCGAGACTCCGCCCGTGCCCGGCACGAGGTCGGAGAACATGTCGGAGGTCAGGGTCAGGCTCTCACCCTTCGCCATGGTGCGGACCGAACGCCGCGCCAGGATCTGGGTCGCAGGCTTGACGTTGAGATCGTAATGCCGCGCCAGCGTGAGCCCGTTCGGCCCCTTGATATCGACATCGAGCTGCGCGGTGCCGGCCCCACCGCTGGCATTCAGCGCCAGCGCCATCGAACTGCGCTGTTTCGCGGCAAGCGTGACCGTCGTCGCGGGATTGCCTGTCACCTTCACAGGTCCCGATGTCTTCACGTTGATGGTGTAATCGCCCGGCGCGCCCTCGACGTTGTCGAGGTCGAAACTCAGGGTGCCCTGATCGCCAGTCAACAGGAAGCGCGGGAGGGTCGCCGTCAGCACGACGGGATCGCGCACGGTGACATCGACCGTCGCGCGGCCGAGCTTGGTCGCACTCCAGGCGACCGCCATCACTCGCGCCGTACCGGCGAATTCCGGAATATCGAAACTGATCTCGGCGGTACCGTCAGCGGCAACCGTGACGATGCCGGAGTAAAGCGCCAGCGGCTTTTGCGTCGGCGGGCTGCCCTGCAACTCCGCGCCCGCCGCATCGCCGCCGGTCCTGAGCTGGCCGCGCGTTCCCTGCATGCCGTCGATCAGTTGGCCGTAGAGGTCGCGGATCTCGGACGTCATGCGGCGCTGCCCGAGATAGTAGTCGTCGGGTGCCGGCGGCTTGTAATTCGTGAGATTGAGGATGCCGACGTCCACGGCGGCAACCACGATCTTGGCGTCCTCACCGGGGCTTAGACCGCCGATCTTCACAGGCAGCTTCAGCGTCGTCGAGGGCCGCACCAGTGCCGGTGGCGATAGGCTGACCGACAGCGTGCGGGCCGTCTTGTCGATGCCGAACCACTTCACTCCGATGGCCCGGCCGGGCATGCGCTGGGCGGCGACGTCAAGCGGCCGCCGCAGCGTCGCGACCACATAGGCGCCCGTCCCCCAATCCTTGCCGATCGGAATTTTGACCTGCGACGTCCCTTCCTTGACGTCGGTGGTTTGGGTGGTCAGCAGCCGGTCGCCAAGCACGTTGATGGTGAGCTTGCCCGCGGTCCGTGCGTTGACGGACACGGTCATGGTGTCGCCCGACTGGTAATCCGGCTTGTCGATCGAGGTTTCCAGCAGGTCGGGCGTATCGGCGCTGCCGTCCGAGTACCAGCCGACATCGAACTGAACCGAGGTCAGGGAACCATTGGGATCGGACGATCTGACATCGAGACGATAGCGTCCCGGCTGGGGAGAGAATTCGATCCGTGCGGGCTTGCCTGCGGCAATCGAGAGGTTGCCATCGGCGACACGCTTGGTCGATTTCACAGGCTCATATTCCCACGACGAATCCTG
>JBQCIZ010000102.1:0-4745 GCA_051953235.1 Nitrobacter sp.
TCGGACTGACCATGGCCGCGTTCTCGGCGCGGCTCGGCGATGATGTCATCAGCGCCTCGATGGGGATGGCGTCGGGTGCCGCGCAGAGTCGCGCGTCCCGGCCATTCCGCTCCGGTTCGCGCGCGCAGGCGCTGCGGCGCACGGAATTGCTGCTGTTGTGGCGCGATCCCTGGCTGATCTCGCAGACGCTGATGCAGTTGCTCTATCTTATTCCGCCCGCCGTCATGCTGTGGCGCAGCTTTGCCGACAGTTCGGCGGCGCTGGTGCTGATCACGCCGGTCGTGGTGATGGCGGCGGGACAACTCGCCGGCGGCTTGGCATGGCTGACGATTTCCGGCGAAGACGCCGCCGATCTGGTCGCGACGGCACCGCTGCCGGCGTCGCGCGTCACGCGCGCGAAGGTCGTGGTGGTGGGGATCGGCATCGCGGTGGCGTTCGCGCCGCTGATATTGCCGCTGGCGTTGCTGTCGCTGCCCCAGGCTTTCGTGACAGCCGCAGGCGCCGGCATCGCCGCGATCTCGGCGACCGCGATCCAGCTCTGGTTTCGCGTTCAGGCGAAGCGCAGCCAGTTCCGCCGCCGCCAGACCTCATCGCGGCTCGCGACCTTCGCCGAAGCCTTTTCTTCGATCGGCTGGGCCGCGACCGCGGCGCTGGCGCTGGCCATTCCGATTGTCGCTGTGGTCACCGGCCTGCTGACGCTGGTGATCGTGGTGGCGACGTGGGCCATCAGTCCGCGGCGCGGCTGAATCGATTTTCCGTCATGGCCGGAATGAATCCGGCCATGACGGTGAACTGATTCAGGTTCAAAGACCTCAGGGTAGCTCGAGCCGGTACACCCGCGTAGCCGTTCCTGAGAACAGCGCCGCTTTCTCGGCCTCGGTATAGGGCGCAGCGATGCGCTTGAACGCGTTGAAGATCACCTGATAGCTGCACTGGCCCTTGTCGGGCGGAAAGTTGCTTTCGAACATGCAGCGATCGGGGCCGAACGCCTCGATGCAGGTTTCGACATAAGGCTTCCAGGCCGCGGCCAGTTCTTCGGAGGAGGGTGGGCGCGGCCGTGTGTGGAAGTCGTAGCCGAGCAGATTCATGGCCAGTCCTCCGAGTTTCACCACCACATTCGGACACGTTGCGATGTCCGCTATCGAGGCCTTCCACTCCTGGAACACCTCGTCGCGACGGCCAGCGAAGCGTCCAACGCCCGCCGGTCCGCCGCAATGATCGAGGATGATGCTGGTACCGGGAAAGGTGCGCGCGAGGTCCGCAAGTTCGCCGATCTGCGGATGGAACAGCCACGCATCGAAGCTGAGGCCGAGCGGCGCAAGGCAGGCAAAGCCCTTGTGGAAGTTCGGGTCGCGCAACAACCCTTGCGGCCGTGACGCATACATGCCGGCGACATTGGGGTCTGCATCCCACGCGGAGGAATGCCGGATGCCGCGAAAGCGGCCGTTGCCGGCCGCGATCTCGGCTTCGAGCACGTCGCGCGCACCGTCGCCGAGCCGTAGATCGGCATGACCAACGATGCCCGCGCAGATCGCGGCAGGGCCGTAACCGCCGCTGGCGCTCATGGCGGCAACGCCGTTGGCGAATTCGACTTCACCGACGGGACGAAACGCCTCGGGCCCGTGCGCGCGATACATCGAGCGGCAATCGACATAGACGGTGGCGACTATGTTGTGGCCGGATTCGACGTCTTTCACGATGTCGTCGAGAAGATAGCACTGTCCGCCGCGATCCCAGAGGTGATGGTGCGGATCGACAATGGGGCGCCCCGGATCGATGATGTCCTCGTGATGGAGCGCGAGCCAGTCCTCGCGCGGGTCCTGGTAGAGCCCGCTCCTGTTCGCAGCAATATGAGGTTTGGCCATCCAATCGCTCCCGCATTTTTCTTATTGGGCGACCTTTTAGCAGGTCTCCGACGTTTCGTCGTCATTCCCGAAGCCGCGCGAGCGGCTATCGGGAATCCAGTAATATGATGAGAACTGGTGTGGATACTGGATTCCGGGTTCGCACTTTTAGCGCGAACGCTAGCGTTCGTCGCCAAGTGCGCCCCGGAATGACGGACAAGGGCTTCCGCCCATGCTATCGATGTCACCCGTGCAGCTTGCTTGCGACCTCAGCGATCGCCTTGCCCTGATAGCGCGCGCCGGCGAGTTCGTTCGCGCTCGGCAAACGGCTGCCGTCGCCGTCGGTGATGGTGGTGGCACCATAGGGCGAGCCGCCGGTCACTTCCTTGACGCCCATCTGCCCCGCAAAGCCGTAGTTGAGGCCGATGATCGTCATTCCAAAGTGCAGCAGGTTGGTGATGATCGAGAACAGCGTGGTTTCCTGGCCGCCATGCTGGGTCGCGCTCGATGAAAACGCGCCGCCGACCTTGCCGTTCAGCGCGCCCCTGGCCCAGAGGCCGCCGGCCTGATCGAGAAAGTTCGCCATCTGCGACGACATGCGGCCGAACCGCGTGCCGGTGCCCACGATGATCGCGTCGTAGTCGGCGAGGTCGTCGATCTTCGCGATGGGCGCAGCTTGATCGAGCTTGTAATGCGCGGCCTTGGCGACGGCGTCGGGCACCAGTTCGGGAACGCGCTTGATGTCGACGGTCGCGCCGGCTTCACGCGCGCCCTCGGCGACGGCGTTTGCCATCGCTTCGATGTGGCCATAGGCGGAATAGTAGAGGACGAGAACTTTTGTCATTTTGTTGGTTTCCATTTGTGGGATGTTGAACAGAGGAATTCTGCGATGGCGTCATCCTGAGGTGCTCCCCCCGCAGCGCGGAGCCACGAAGGATCGCCCCCCCCCATCCAGGCAATGCTTCGCAATGCACCTCAGGGTGACGGCTTTTTGCTTTACGCCGCGTCGACCAGCACCACCTCAGAGTCTTCGAGCGCGGTGATGGTGAGATCGGCCTCATCGCGGATCGCGGCGCCGTCACGCGCGTTGACGCGGACGCCATTGACATCGACCGCGCCGACCGCAGGTACGAGATAGAGGTTGCGAACCTTGTCCGTGCTGTAGCTCGCGCTCTCGCCGGCCTTCAGCGTGGTGGCCAGCAGGCGTGCATCGGCGCGAATCGGCAACGCCTCCGTGTCGGACGAAAAGCCGCTGGCGAGCGTGACCAGCTTGCCGCTGCGATCGCTCTTGGGGAACGGACGTGCGCCCCAGGCAGGTTCGCCGCCGTCCTTGGTCGGCTCGATCCAGATCTGGAACAGCGTGGTCTTCACCGGCTCCAGATTGTATTCGGCGTGGCGCACGCCGGAGCCTGCGCTCATCACCTGCACGTCGCCCGCTTCAGTGCGGCCCTTGTTGCCCATGCTGTCCTGATGGGTGATCGCGCCTTCGCGAACGTAGGTGATGATCTCCATGTTGGCGTGCGGATGCGGCGGGAAACCGGTATTCGGCGCGATCTCGTCGTCGTTCCAGACGCGCAGGCTGCCATGCCCCATGTTGGCGGGGTCGTAGTAGCTTGCGAACGAGAAGTGATGCTTCGCCTTGAGCCAGCCGTGGTCGGCGCCGCCGAGCTTGTTGAAGGGTCTGAGTTCGATCATGATGTGTCCTTTTCACAACTTGCGTTGAATCTCTGAGTGTCGATCAGGCACCGAAGCCGCCATCGACGTTGAGCACCGTGCCGGTGACGAATGACGCGCCGGGGCTTGCGAGGAAGACAACGCCGGCGGCGATTTCCTCCGGCTTGCCGTAGCGTTGCAGCGCATGAAGCGAGCGCTGCGCTTCCGCACCCGGTCCGTCCTTCGGGTTCATGTCGGTGTCGATCGAGCCGGGCTGCAGCACGTTCACCGTGATGCCGCGCGGGCCGAGGTCGCGCGCTGCTCCCTTGGTGTAGCCGACGATCGCAGCCTTGGTGGCGGCGTAGTCGGCCATGCCCGGAAACGAGGCGCGGGTCGCGATGTCGGAGCCTATGGTGACGATGCGTCCGCCGTCGCCCATCAGCTTCGAGGCCGCGCGGATCGCGGTGACGACCGCATCGAGGTTGATGGCGTACTGCCGATCGAAGGCGCGGGTGTCGCTCTGGGGATCGTCGACCGCGCCGGTCACGGCGACACCGGCGTTATTCACGAGGATGTCGAGGTGGCCGAAGTGGTCGGCGACGTCTTTTACGAGCTTGTCGACTTCGGCCGTGTTGGCCTGGTCGGCCTTGAAGGCCTTTGCCTGCACGCCCTTCGCCTTGAGATCGCGGACGACCGCCTCGGCCTTGTCGGGCGAGGCGCTGTAGCTGATGGCGACCGTTGCGCCTTCGTCGGCGAGCGCCTTGGCGCTCGCTGCGCCGATACCCCGCGAACCGCCGGTGACGAGGGCGACCTTGCCTGTAAGTGTCTTGGTCATGGACTATCTCCGTTGTTCGGAAATTCCGATGACGTCTGGATAAGCCTCCCGGCATGGGTTATAAATAGAAACTATCGAAACTCATTGTTTCCAGAAATTGTCTTATCGGGCGAGGCGGTGAAATGACGAAACTTCCGGATTTCGAGGCGCTGGCGATTTTCGCCAAGGTGGTGGAATTGCGTTCGTTCGCGGCGGCGGCGGCCGAGCTCGCACTGTCCAAGGCAACCGTCTCCAAGGCCGTCAGCCGGCTCGAGCAGCGGCTCGGCACCCGCCTGTTCAACCGCACCTCGCGGCGGCTGGCGCTCACCGACGCCGGCAAGAACCTGTCCGAGCGGGCGGCGCGGCTGTTGGCTGATGGCGAGGCCGCCGAGAACGAGGCGCTGGCGCAATCGTCGGTGCCGCGCGGGCTGGTG
>JBQCIZ010000103.1:0-13509 GCA_051953235.1 Nitrobacter sp.
GACGCGCTGCTCGGCGTTATCGCGCAGGAGAGCGTGGATCAGAATTGTATCACCATCGGCGAAGATCTCGGCACCGTGCCGGATGGATTTCGCGACCGGCTCGCGGCATGGGGCGTCTGGTCCTACAAGGTGATGATGTTCGAGCGCGACCACGACGGCGCGTTTATCGGATCGTCGGACTATGCCGCGAACGCTCTCGTTACCTTCAACACGCACGACCTCGCGTCGTTTGCCGGATGGCAGTCCCATCACGACCTCGCGGTCAAACGGGCATTGGGGCTGGATCCCGGTGAGACGGACGATGATCGCACGCGCGCCATTCAAGCGTTGGAGTGGAAGCTTGGTGAGGAGCGCATCGCGTCCAGGAATTTCCTGGGAGCCGTCGAATTTCTCGCACGCTCGCCCTCGCGCATTCTTGCGGTTGCTATCGACGACCTGATTGGTCTGAAGGATCAGCCGAACATCCCGGGCACGGTGGACCAGCATCCCAATTGGCGGCGGCGGCTTCCGGTCGCACTGGACGATCTCGTCCGGTGCGTCGATCTGGATGCCCTCCGGCACGCGCTTCGCAGTCGGCGAGACGGCGGACCCGGGTGAAACTGATCTTGCGCGGTCATGTCATCTCGGCCACATGTGCAGCGAGCTAGCTGCGCGTCAGTTCGCGTGGCGCGGTCCAGTACTGTCGCCGCCGGAAATCTTGGTAAACTGTTGAAATCACAGGATTATATATTTTCTATTGCGCCAATGATGGACTGGACTGACCGGCATTGCCGCGTCTTCCACCGCCATCTGAGCCGTCGTGCGCGGCTCTATACGGAGATGCTGACCACCGGCGCGATCATCCATGGCGCGCGCGATCGCCTGCTGGGGTTCAGCGATGTCGAACATCCCGTCGCACTCCAGCTTGGCGGATCGAATCCCGCAGACCTCGCGATGTCGGCGCGGATCGGCGCGGATTTTGGCTACGACGAGATCAACCTCAACGTCGGCTGCCCGTCTGATCGGGTGCAGGATGGCCGCTTCGGCGCTTGCCTGATGGCAGAGCCGGATCTGGTCGCCGAGGGCGTTCACGCCATGAAGCGCGCGGTGTCCATTCCCGTCACCGTGAAATGCCGGATCGGCATCGATGATCAGGATCCGGAAGCCGGCCTCGATACGTTCGCACGCAAGGTGGTGGCAGTGGGCGCCGACATGCTCATCGTTCACGCACGGAAAGCATGGCTGCAGGGTCTATCGCCGAAGGAGAACCGCGATATTCCGCCGCTCGACTATGACAGGGTCTATCGGTTGAAGGCGTCGCTTCCCGATCTGCCCGTGATCATCAACGGTGGCATCGGCGGCATTGCGGAGGCGAAGCAACATCTCGCCCATGTCGATGGCGTCATGCTGGGACGTGCCGCCTATCAGGAACCGTGGCGGCTTCTGACAGTCGATTCCGAATTGTTCGGTGAGGCCTCGCCGCATGCGACCATGAAGTCCACGCTCGAAGCCATGATGCCCTACATCGCGGATCAACTGGCCCGCGGCACGCGACTGCATGCCATCACCCGGCATCTTGTCGGCGCATTTCATGGCGTGCCCGGCGCGCGGGCATTCCGGCGTCATCTTGCCGAGAACGGCGTGAAAGCGGGTGCGGGTATCAACGTGTTACGCGACGCGATCGCGCTGGTCGATGAGCCGGTGGCGTCACCCATCGCGGCGTGGCGGCCTATGGATAGCCGTGCAGCATCAGCCGGTCCGCGCGAACTTCCCAGCTCTCGAGCCGGTTGAGAAAGCTCATTCCAAGCAGGTTGGTTTTCATCTGGCCGCGCGGCACCACGAGTGCCGGGACGGATCGCTCGACGAGCCGTCCGATCGCCAGGCGATCCAGCGTCAGCCGCGCCGCGCGTGCGTGCCCGCCGGCGGTTTCGACGTCGACGTCGTACTCCAGCAATTCCAGCGGCAAGCCGGCCGCCTTCGCGGTCTCGGAGGTGAGGACGACGGAGGTCGCGCCGGTATCGATCATCATCGGCACTCTGACGCCGTTGATTTTGGCATGCAGGGTGAATTCGCCGTTCTCCGAACGAGGGATTTGCACGCTGCGGGCAGGTCCGGCGCTGGCCTTGCGCAGCATGTGCGTGACCATGCCGCCGGCGGCCGATATGCGGGCCGGATCGCCGTACGCAACCACGGCTCCCGCCGTTGCCGCCAACATCGCAAAGACCAGCAGAATGCGGATCATAGCGCACCCGCCGTGGTTTTGGTCAGGGCGCGGATTTTGTGCGCGCAGCCGGGGCCAGTGGCGTCAGCCCTGCCTCGGCCATGCGAGCCGGCAACGTGGCCATGATCGCCAGCCGTTCCGCGCTGTCGATTCGATGCCACCGCGCGATTTCGGGCAGCGTGCGGCCGCAGCCGTAACAAAGGCTGCTTTTCGGATCGATCATGCAGACTGCGATGCATGGCGTTTCGATGCTCATTCAGGACTATGACGATCATTCGTTCGTTTTCGCAAGTCACGACTCAAGTCTCGGCTAAAGTCCGGTTCCGGCATTCATGATCGGCTTGTTTCGTGGCCTGCGCTTGTCGTCGGCTGTGATATCGACGGTTCGCTCGGGCTGAAGCGGCGGAGCCTCTTCTGCCATCGGCGCCAGGGCCGACATCACGCGCTCGGGCGGGAAAGTGACGATCACTTCGGTGCCGATGCGGAGCTTGGAGCGCAGGGTGAACGTACCGCCGTGCATGTCGATCAGGCTCTTCGCGATCGGCAGGCCGAGGCCTGCGCCTTGCTCCGCGGATTTGATCGAATTCGATCCCTGTCCGAACGATGCCAGCACGATTGGGATTTCGTCTTCCGCGATTCCCGAACCATTGTCCTTGACGCTGAGATATTGCCCGCCGGAAGCGGTCCACCCGACCTTCAGCCAGATCTCTCCACCCTGCGGCGTGAACTTGATCGAGTTCGACAACAGGTTGAGCACGATCTGGCGCGTCGCGCGCTCGTCGCCCCAGATGCGCGGCATGCCGTGTTCGAACACCTCGTGGATGGTGATGCCGCGGCTGGTGGCGCGCAGCTTCAGCAGGTGATGACAGTCCGAGACGACATGAACCAGCGAGACGGCCTCTTCGTTGAGTTCGTAGCGGCCCGCCTCGATGCGCGACAGATCCAGAATCTCGTTGATCAGATTCAGCAGGTGGACGCCCGAATTGTGGATGTCGGCGGAATAGTCCTTGTAGACCTTCACCGCATGCTCACCGAAAATCTCGCTCTTCATCACCTCGGAAAATCCGAGAATGGCGTTCAGGGGCGTCCGTAGCTCGTGGCTCATCTGCGCGAGGAAGCGCGACTTCGCGACGTTGGCTGATTCCGCGCGATGCCGTGCTTCGTCCGAAATGGCCTTGGCCTGTTCGAGTTCGCCGATCAGGGCGTCCTTTTCGGCGCGGGCCTCGAGCGTCGCCAGCGTTGTCGAGTGAAGGCGATGCGCGAGCAATGCGAAGTAACCCTCCGCAACTAACGCAAGAACCGCGAGAACATAGTTGTTGAAGGTGCCGCTCATGGCAAACTTCAACGCAATCGCGCATGTCACTGGCGCGGTCGCAGCAAACGCGGCAATAGGAAGGCTCGCCGCAAGCATGCTGGATACCGCCACGACCAGCAGCATGAGGAAAATCATCAGGGTGTTGGCGACTGGATCGGAGCCGGCGGGATGAACCAGGATCGTCGTCCAGCACAGGCCGTATAGAAGGTCGAGGAAGAGGAAACGCGCGCGCCATCGGCGCGTGCCGTTCGGAGACGATGGCTCCTTGAGATAGTTGTTGCAGTTGTAGATGATCGCAGCGTGGATGCAGAGCATGCCGCAGGTCCACGCCACCGCCGAGGCGGGTTCCATCCAGAATCCGAACAGTACCCCCGTCGCCACCACAAGCAGCATCACGACGAACGATGCCGAGAGCCGCGTTTGCGCGTATTGCCGAAGCAGTTCGTGATCGAAAGCGGGGCGCGTTCCGCTGGTCGAAGTCAGCCGGTCCCGCGCTTCACGGACCCGTTGCGTGGCGGCGCGGCGATGACGTGCGGACGGTACAATCGCAGGAGCGACCGGAAGCTGGACGACTTCAGGTTTATCGGCGGGGGTACTCATCAACCAGACACAAATCCTGCACGCGGCCGCGCGAGCCTCAACCCGTCTATCTCTGGCGACAAATCATTAAGGGCTGCCTTAGAGAGCAGGACATTCCGGTTAACGGGGGGTTAAATTCGGCTGCAAACGGGGCAATTGGCCCGGCAAACCGCCGGGCCAAAGCACTCCGGAGCGCCGAAGAGGTTAACGCTGGAGCCGCGCCAGAAGGCTGGATGTATCCCAGCGGCGGCCGCCCATTTTCTCCACTTCTGCATAGAAGGCGTCCACAACGCTGGTGACCGGAAGGCTGGCGCCGTTGCGGCGTGCTTCGGCGATGCAGATCGAGAGGTCCTTGCGCATCCATTCGACCGCGAAACCGAAGTCGAACTTGCCTTCGTTCATGGTCTTGTAGCGGTTCTCCATCTGCCACGACTGCGCAGCGCCCTTCGAGATCACCTCGATGACCGAATTGACGTCGAGCCCGGCGTTCTTGGCGAAATGGATGCCCTCGGACAGTCCTTGCACGAGACCGGCGATGCAGATCTGATTGACCATTTTGGTCAACTGGCCTGAACCGGCCGGGCCGAGCAGTTTGCACATCCGGGCATAGGCCGCGATCACAGGTTCGGCACCGGCATAGGCGTCCTGCGCACCACCGCACATCACGGTCAGCACGCCGTTTTCCGCGCCGGCCTGGCCGCCGGAAACCGGGGCATCGACGAACTTGAATCCGCGCTTGATCGCGTCCTCGTTGAGTTCGCGTGCGACCTGGGCGGAGGCGGTCGTATGATCGACAAAGGTTGCGCCGCGCTTCATGCCGGCGAAGGCGCCGTCGGGACCGATGGTGACGGCGCGCAGATCGTCGTCATTGCCGACACAGCACATCACGAAGTCTTGGCCTTCCGCCGCGGCCTTCGGTGTCGGTGCTGCTTTTCCGCCGAATTTCTCGGCCCATGCCTTGGCCTTGGCCGCCGTTCGATTGAACACGGTCACCTCGTGGCCGCCCTTCGCGACGAGGTGTCCTGCCATGGGAAAGCCCATGACGCCGAGACCGAGGAATGCAACTTTAGCCATGTCTGAGACCTTTGAAATCTTGGGTTTTCGCTGTCGTCGCGATGGACGGTGCTGGACAGCGTTTGCAGATGAGGGCGGGATGGATGTCGTATCGGCAGGTTGTGTGAAATGGCTTCGCGGCCTGCGCGATTTCCTACCATAGACCTTGAGGCAGCAAGTCGCAAAGACCCGAAAATGCTGGGATAGTGCGGTGCAAAATAGCCCGCGCAATCGGGCAGGTAAGGTCTGTGACGGGCGAATTCCAACGCGGTTCAAAACGCGATAGAAGCGGCTACCGTGTTTGTCAGGCAAGGGAGTGGTGCGACATGAGCGTGGGTATGCTTGATCATTTCAATATCCGGACCCGCAAGCTTGCCGAGACGGTGTACTTCTATGAAGCATTTCTAGGCCTGACCAAAGGCGATCGGCCGAACTTCGCTTTTCCCGGCGCCTGGCTCTACAGCGAGGGAAAACCGGTGGTGCATCTCGTCGATATTT
This sequence comes from Nitrobacter sp., assembly GCA_051953235.1. Classification (GTDB taxonomy): domain Bacteria; phylum Pseudomonadota; class Alphaproteobacteria; order Rhizobiales; family Xanthobacteraceae; genus Nitrobacter. Next base: position 5,646 of record JBQCIZ010000103.1, read on the forward strand.
CGTCGACATCGGAGCCGCAAAAACCGGACTCCGGCGTGGTCCATCACATCGCCTTCGCCAGCCGCGATTTCAAAGGCATGAAGCAGCATCTTCAATCAAAAGGATTTGCATTCGAATCCCGTGAAGTGCCCGGCGGAGATATCTGGCAAATCTTCGTTCGCGATCCGAACGGCGTGATGATCGAGCTCAACTACGATGTCGCGGCTGAACGGCATTGAGATCGTCGCTCGTCATGAACCGCAATGAAGTTCGCGTGTCCCGCTTGATCGTTCGTCTCGCACTGGTGGCTGCGGTCGCCGGCTTTTCGATACCTGCGACTGCGGCGGACATCCTGGGGAAGAAACCCGCTGTCGTGACGCGGCCATTGTCCGATGTTCCGAACGCTGGCGCGATCGGGACGCGGATTTGGGTGCCCGACCTCGACGAGGGTTTCGTGCCGCAGGGACTTGCCTATGCCAACGGCCATCTCGCGCTATCGTCGTATCGAAGCACCGATCCGAAGCAGGGGCGGGGCCAGTGCCGCCTGTTTATCCTGTCGCCGGCGAGTGGCGCTGTTGCGCGGCGGCTCGATCTGCCGGCGACATGCGGGCATGCAGGCGGTGTGGCCGCGCTCGCGGATGGGCGCCTCGTCGTCGCGGATACCCATTCGTTGTATGTGGTGTCCGGCGGCACCGTAACTGCAACGATCCACCTCAAGGGAAACCTCCGTGGCTCATTCGCAGACAGCGACGGACATGCGCTGTGGATCGGATCGTATGATCGCTCTGGAGGCGCCCTGTGGCGCATCCCGCCGGAGGCGCTTACCCGCAGCGAAATCGACGAAAGCGCCGCCACCAAAACCCTGGTCATTCCGCCACGCGTGCAGGGCCTTGCCTTCGACCGGAGGGGCGGGGCATGGCTCACGGTGTCCGGATCGCGGGACGGCGCGTTGCTTCGCATCGACCCCAATGACGGGCATGTTCTTGCTACCTACGCCATGACCGCGGGAATCGAGGATATCGCGGTGGACGATCGAGGACGGATCTGGGCGACGTCCGAGTCCGGCTCGATCCGCTGGTCGAAATGGGCGACCAATTTTCCTCTGGTGTTTTCGATCGATCCAAAGCGGCTTCATTGATCCATCGGGACTCATTTAGTTGCAGCACGGCGTTGAACGGAGTAGTTCCGGTCGCCATGTTGAGCCTGCTTCAAAGCGAATGCGCTGACCTGGAGAAACGACTTGAGCGTGATACGGCAACAAGTACTCGACAGCCTCGCAAAAATCCGCTCGCCCCGCGGCGCTGGACTGGCTGCCGCCAACGTTCTGTCGGAGATCGCGGTCAACGGCGACAAGGTGTTCTTCTCGATCAATGTCGAGGCGTCGGAAGTTAAGGCTTGGGAGGGCGTTCGCGCGGAGGCCGAGGCCGCGGTGCGTGCGATTCCGGGTGTTTCGGTCGCCATGGTGGCGCTGACCGCCGAACGCAAGCCCGGAGCGGCTGCCACGGGTTCGCCGCAACGATCTCCGCAGGGGGTTCCGCCGGCTTCGGCGCACCGGCATCCGCACAATCCGGCTGGTTCGCCGATGTCGCGGCAAGCGGATATTCCCGGCGTCACCGCGGTCATCGCGGTCGCCTCCGGCAAGGGCGGCGTCGGCAAGTCGACCACCGCACTCAATCTCGCACTCGGCCTGCGCGATCTCGGTTTGCGCGTCGGCTTGCTCGACGCGGATATCTACGGACCGTCCGTGCCCCGCCTGACCGGCATTCACGAAAAGCCGCAGTTGAACGACGAAAAGAAGATGGTGCCGATCGAACGGTTTGGTCTTGCCATCATGTCGATCGGCTTTCTGGTCGATGAAGACACCGCGATGATCTGGCGCGGCCCGATGGTGATGTCCGCGATCACGCAGATGCTGCGCGACGTTGCCTGGGGCAAGCTCGATGTTCTGGTCGTGGACATGCCGCCGGGCACGGGCGACGCGCAACTGACGTTGGCGCAAAACGTGCCGCTCAAGGGGGCTGTCATCATTTCGACGCCGCAGGATCTGTCGCTGATCGACGCGCGGCGCGGACTGGCCATGTTCAAGAAGGTCAATGTGCCAGTGCTCGGCATCGTCGAAAACATGAGCTTCTTCCAGTGTCCGCATTGCGGGACCCGCAGCGACATTTTCGGACATGGCGGCGCGCGACACGAAGCGGAACGGCTGGGCGTGCCGTTCCTGGGCGAAATACCGCTTCACATGTCGATTCGTGCAACCTCCGATGCAGGTAACCCGGTGGTCGAAAGCGAACCGGATGGCCCCCATGCGGCGATCTACCGCGCCATCGGCGAACGCATCCGCGACCAGCTCAGGGGTGCTACTGCTGCGGCCTGAGGCTGCGTGGGACGCGGTCGGCGAGCTTTCCAGCTTCGACTTTGGTTTATGGGGGGAAGGCCGCAACGGAGGGGCTGCCATCCGTTTTCACCGGCCGGACTCCGTGTTAGACACCGGGCCGCGAGAGTGGACTACCGTGGTGCCAAGACCGAGCGCAGCTGCGACCGCTCGCTGGAATTCAAAAGAAACATCCTAAAAGGAGTCCTTGAATGAAACGTCGTGATTTTTTGAAAGTTTCAACAGCCGGCGCCGCCGTCGCGGCCGTTGCCTCGCCGGCAATTGCCCAGTCGACCCCTGAAATCAAATGGCGCATGACATCGAGCTTTCCGAAGTCGCTCGACACGATTTATGGCGGCGCCGAATATTTTGCGAAGCAGGTTGCGGAACTGACCGACAACAAGTTCAAGATCCAGGTCTTTCAGGCGGGCGAAATCGTTCCAGGTCTTCAGGCGCTCGACGCGACCTCCAAGGACACGGTCGAGATGAGCCATACCGTATCGTACTATTACGTCGGTAAGGATCCGACGTTTGCTATCTTTGCGTCGGTACCGTTTGGCCTCAATGCGCGTCAGATGAACTCCTGGCTGTATCAGGGCGGCGGCAACGAGCTGGCTAATGATTTCTTCAAGAAGTACGGCGTCATTGCATTTCCCTGCGGAAACACCGGCACGCAGATGGGCGGCTGGTTCCGCAAGGAGATCAAAACGGTCGCCGATCTGTCCGGTCTGAAAATGCGGATCGGCGGCATTGCCGGTCAGGTTCTGCAGAAGGTTGGTGTTGTGCCGCAGCAACTCGCCGGCGGCGACATCTATCCCTCGTTGGAAAAGGGCACCATCGATGCGGCCGAGTGGGTCGGCCCTTATGATGACGAGAAGCTCGGCTTCCAGAAGGTTGCCAAGTACTATTACTATCCGGGATTCTGGGAAGGCGGTCCGACGGTTCATGCCTTCGCCAATCTCGAGAAGTGGAATTCACTGCCCAAGACCTATCAGGCGGCGATCGTCAATGCGGCGGCGAACGCCAACACCTGGATGGCGGCGCGCTACGACATGCAGAATCCGACGGCGCTGAAGCGTCTCGTTGCAGGCGGCACGCAACTGCGGCCGTTCAGCAACGAAATCCTCGATGCCTGCCTGAAGGCCACCAACGAGTTGTGGGGCGAGATTTCGGCAAAGAATGCTGACTTCAAGAAGGTGATCGAGGCCATGCAGGCCTATCGTTCGGACGAATACCTGTGGTGGCAGGTTGCCGAATACACCTACGACAGCTTCATGATCCGCTCGCGTACGCGCGGCTGATTTAGCCTTAAGTCGTAGGTCGCCAATCTGAAGCCCGGTCTTCGTAAGAAGGCCGGGCTTTTTGCGTTGCGATATTTCCAGTTCGCCATGGAAATCGGGAACGAGTTGTTCCATGCTTCCAATCAGGCCTCGGCAAGAAGGCCATCGCAAAAACAAAATCACTCAAGGGAGAAATCAATGAAGCGAAGAGACTTCATCAAGGTCACTGGACTGGGTGCCGTCGGTGCCACCGCGGTTGCAGCGCCTGCGATTGCGCAATCGATGCCGGAAATCAAATGGCGTATGCCGACCAGTTGGCCGAAATCACTCGACACGCTCTATGGCGGCGCCGAGATGATGACCAAGATGGTTGCTGAAGCGACCGACAACAAATTCCAGATTCAGCCTTTTGCGGGCGGCGAGATCGTACCGGGACTTCAGGTGCTCGATGCAGTTCAGGCCGGGACTGTCGAGATCGGCCATACCGCGTCGTACTATTACTTTGGCAAGGACCCGACCTTCGCTTTCGGCTCGTCGATCCCGTTCGGCCCCAACATGCGGCTCAATCAAGCCTGGTACATGCTGGGCGGGGGCAAGCAGGTCCTCGACGAGTTCTACAAAAAATACAACTGCATATCCCTTCTCGCCGGCAACACCGGATGTCAGATGGGCGGTTGGTTCCGCAAGGAGATCAAGACCGTCGACGATCTCAAGGGCCTCAAGATGCGCATCGGCGGCTTTGCCGGTCGTGTCATGCAGAAGCTTGGCGTTGTCCCGCAACAGATTGCCGGCGGCGATATCTACCCATCGCTTGAGAAGGGCACCATCGATGCCGCCGAATGGGTCGGCCCCTACGATGACGAGAAACTCGGATTCTATAAGGTTGCGCCCCACTACTACTATCCGGGTTGGTGGGAGGGCGGCCCCATGCTGCTCGCCTATGTTAACCTCGACAAGTGGAACGCTCTGCCGAAATACTATCAAAGCGTTCTCGAGCAAGCCGGAGCCTATGCCAACAACTGGATGATGGCGAAATACGATCAGGCCAATCCCACGGCGCTGAAAAAGCTGCTCGCCGGAGGAACCAAACTGCACGCCTTCTCTCCGGCCATCATGGAAGCTTCGCTCAAGGCGGCGAAAGAGCTTTACGCGGAGACGAGCGCGACCAACCCGAACTTCAAGAAGGTTCTCGAATCCCTGTCTGCGTTCCAGGGTGTCGGGTATCAGTGGTATCAGGTCGCTGAGATCACGTATGACGCGTTTATGTCGCGCCATCCGCTGGCCTGATCCATCAATCCAAAAAGAGCTCAATTGCAAAAACAAATCCCGGAGCGTTGCTCCGGGATTTTTTATTCAGCGATCCATCACTTCAATTCGTCTTTGCCGGTGGTCCGAAGTCGAGCGGCGGCAGCTCGATTTGCGGAATGTCGATCTTGACGGAATTCGGATCGATCGTCGAAGCGGCGCCCTTGTAATGCATCACCATCGACGGGAACAGGATGACCAGCAAGACCATGATGACTTGAATGAATACGAATGGCATTGCGCCCCAATAGATCTGGCCCGTCGTAACGGGCTCCATACGCTTGCCGGTCACGCGATCGGTGTAGGGCTCCTTGGGTGCGACCGAACGCAGATAGAACAATGCAAACCCGAAGGGGGGATGCATGAACGATGTCTGCATGTTGACGCCGAGGATCACGCCGAACCAGATCAGGTCGATACCGAGCTTCTCGGCTGCCGGTCCCAGCAGCGGAATGACGATGAACGCCAGTTCGAAGAAATCGAGGAAGAAGGCGAGAACGAACACGAAGGCATTCACGAAGATAAGAAAGCCGACCTGCCCGCCGGGAAGCGACGTCAGCAGATGTTCGACCCATACGTGGCCGTTCACGCCGTAGAAGGTCAGGGAGAAGACGCGAGCGCCGACCAGGATGAAAACCACGAAGGCCGATAGCTTCGCTGTCGACTCGGTGGCCTGCCGGATCAAATCCCAGCTCAGCCGGCGCTTGGCCGCCCCGAGGATGAGCGCGCCAGCCGCACCCATGGCGCCACCTTCGGTGGGTGTGGCGACGCCGATGAAGATCGTTCCCAGCACGAGGAAGATCAGGAACAGCGGCGGCACCATTACGAACGTCGTCTGCTGCGCCATGGCGGAGAGGAAACGGAAGCCGGTCAGGCGATGGATGATCCAGTTTACGACCGCGATGCCGAAGGCGAACAGGATTCCAAAGAACATGCTGAGGACGACGAAGTCCGCGCCGTGCGATTCGGAGTTGCGCATCATGAACCAGCCGAAGACGACGCTTGCGGCGGTCAGGAGGCCGAGCGAAATCAGTCCGCGGCTTCCATCCGGCTCTCGGTAACCGATCGCTTCGGGAGGCAAGCCGGGAGCCGCTTTCGGAAACAGCAGCGTGATCAGGAAAGCGTAGGACGCATAGAGTCCCGCCAGAACCAGACCCGGAATGAAAGCGCCTTCGTACATGTCGCCGACCGAGCGGCCGAGCTGGTCAGCCATCACGATCAGGACCAGCGACGGCGGGATGATCTGGGCCAGCGTTCCGGATGCCGCGATGATACCGGTGGCGACGCGTCGGTCGTAACCGTAACGCAGCATGATAGGCAACGAGATCAGGCCCATCGAGATGACGGAAGCCGCAACCACGCCGGTAGTGGCGGCGAGCAACGCGCCGACGAACACCACGGCATAGGCGAGTCCGCCGCGGACGGTGCCGAACAACTGCCCGATGGTGTCGAGCAGATCCTCAGCCATTCCGGAGCGTTCGAGCACAAGACCCATGAACGTGAAGAACGGAACGGCGAGCAACGTGTCGTTGTTCATCACCCCGTAGACGCGCTCGGGGAGGGCTTGCAGGAAGTCAGGCCGGAATTCGCCGAGTTCGATGCCGATGAAGGCGAAGAGCAGGCCGACTGCGCCTAACGAAAACGCGGCCGGGTATCCCAGCAGCAGGAAAAACACCAGCGCCAAAAACATGATCGGCGCCATGTTGGCGATAAAGAAAGCTTCCATTCACGTCCCCCAGCGCCTTTGCGGCGACTAACGTTTTTCCATCGCCTCGACGAGATGCTCGACCTCGGCTTCGAGCGCGTGCACTTGCGCAGCATGAGGATCGGCCATCAGTCCCCGCATGATGGCGATCCGCTTGATCAGTTCCGATATGCCCTGGATCAGCAGCAGCGTGAAACCGATCGCGATCAGTGCCTTTGACGGCCACTGCGGCAAGCCGCCCGCATTCCCCGATTGCTCGTTGATCTCGTACGAGCGCAGGAAAAACGGACCGCCGGTGACGATCATGATGATGCACAGAGGCAGCAGAAAGAACGTATGACCAACGATTTCGATGATGTCCCGTACGCGATTTGGCAGCAGGTTGTTGACGATGTCGATTCTGATGTGCTCGTTGTCGTGAAGCGTCCATGGCGAGCAGAGCAGGAAGACGATGCTGAAAAGCACCCATTGCAGCTCAAGCCATGAATTCGACGACGTGTCGAATACCTTGCGGACGGTCGCATTGGTCGCTGAGACGATGACGGCGACAAGAATTAGCCACGCCAGACGTTTGCCGATCCACGTGTTGAACACGTCGATCCCACGGCTCACTTTCAAGAGCGATTGCAACTTCGTCCCTCCCCAATTGCGCCACTGCTGTCTTGGCCGCAACCTCGGGGGTGCAGCGGCCTTTTCCAGGCCGAGCTAGCATGAAGCTGGCGCAGCATTCCAGCGCCACGTTCTGCCGTCAACCGGAAGTTTGTTGATATTTAAGGGGAATATTGAGCGGCCTTCGCGAGCCACGCGAAAATGGCCGGCTTACCCGCCGGTTACGCTCATGTGCCGGCTGACGCTCGGACGATTGTGCCGCCGGTCGATAATGAAGTCATGCCCCTTCGGCTTGAGGCCGATCGCGCGGTCGATCGCTGCGGAGAGCAGATCGTCGCTCGCAGACGCTCGTAGCGGCCTACGCAGGTCGGAAGCGTCCTCGTGGCCCAGGCAGGTGTGCAGCGTGCCCGTGCAGGTAATGCGGACGCGGTTGCAGGATTCACAGAAATTGTGGGTCATCGGCGTGATGAAGCCCAGCTTGCCGCCGGTCTCGCTGACCCGAACATAGCGGGCAGGGCCGCCCGTATCGTCGTCGAGATCGGTGAGGGTGTATTGTCCAGCAAGACGGGCACGCAGCAGGGACAGCGGCAAGTATTGGTCGGCGCGGCCCAGGCC
>JBQCIZ010000104.1:0-8086 GCA_051953235.1 Nitrobacter sp.
CGACATCACCCACGTCGAGGGCAAGATCGCGCCGCTGGCGGACATCGAGACCATCGAAACCGAATTGATGCTGGCCGATCTCGAAAGTCTCGAGAAGCGCGTCGACACTCTCAGCAAGAAAGCCAAGGGCGGCGACAAGGACTCGAAGGAGCAACTCGATCTGGTCGAGCGCGCGCTCAAGCTGCTGCGTGATGGCCAGCCGACGCGCGGCATGGAACGCAAGCCGGAGGAGGAGCGCAACTTCCGCATGCTCGGCCTTCTGACCTCAAAACCCGTGCTCTACGTTTGTAACGTCGAGGAAGGATCGGCGGCGAGCGGAAATCATTTCTCGCAGGCCGTATTCGAGCACGCCAAGAAGGAAGGCGCGGTCGCCGTGGTGATTTCGGCGAAGATCGAATCCGAGATCGCGACGCTGTCGCGCGAGGAGCGCGCCGACTTTCTCGAGACGCTGGGGCTGGAAGAAGCCGGCCTCGACCGCCTGATCCGCGCCGGCTACGACCTGCTGCATCTCATCACCTATTTCACCGTCGGCCCCAAGGAAGCGCGCGCCTGGACCATCACCAAGGGTACCAAGGCGCCGGGCGCCGCGGGCGTCATTCACACCGACTTCGAAAAAGGCTTCATCCGCGCCGAGACGATCGCCTACGACGACTATGTCGCGCTGAACGGCGAAGCCGGCGCGCGCGACGCCGGCAAGCTGCGGCTGGAAGGCAAGGAGTACGTCGTCGCCGACGGCGACGTCATGCATTTCAGGTTCAATACCTGAGTTTCTAGTGCATCTGTCCTTGATCGCGGATCGCGCCGAGATGCTCGTTGATGCGAAACACGATCAGGATGAATTCGGCGGCGATGCGTGAAAACACGATGCCGACGACCACGCCGGCGAGTGTCAGCAGGATCGTGATGAACCCGCCGAACGGGCTGACCGCCATCAGCGCCAGCCCCGAGAAAATGCCTGACAGTCCCGACAGTCCGATCAGGACGATGACCAGCCAGTAGAATGTCTTGATGATCGTGGGCGTAATGAACCGATCCCACTGAAACAGATCGCGCAATTCGAACATCTGTCGCTCCCCATGGCGAAGCGCGCCGGTGTCATGATGCATGGATGGCTGTGCCGGCGCTGCCAAACCCCATTGGCCGTTCCGGGCAGGATCGCAGCCGCGTCATGCAGGCGCGCGGGTTGAGATTGCTGCAAATAACGGCCACAATCAGGCCATCCCTCCAACTATTCCCAGCATGACCCTGACATTCGAAGATTTCCCGGTCGGCCATTTCGGCACCTTCGGACCACGCCACGTGACACGCGAGGAGATCATCGCGTTCGCATCCGAGTTCGATCCGCAGCCCATGCATCTCGACGAGGAGGCGGCCAAGCATACCATGTTGCGCGGGCTGTCGGGCTCCGGCTGGCACCTTTGTTCGCTCATGATGCGCATGCTGTTCGACGGCTTTATCGGCCGGACCGCGTCGCTCGGCTCGCCGGGGGTCAGTGAAGTGCGCTGGCTGTCGCCGTTGCGTCCCGGCGACGATCTCACGCTGGATATCGACGTCGCCGAGGCCCGTGTGTCGCGCAGCCGCCCCGAGACGGGAATCGTTACGTTCGCGATGCGCGTGCGCAATGCCTCGGGGCAGGTGCTGCTTGAAGCCACGTCGCCGATCATCGTCGAGCGCCGCGCGGCGGTCGAGGCGCGGAGCTAGCCATGCGCTATTTCGAGGACATGCAGGTCGGACAACGCCGCGAGCTCGGCTCGTTCACGTTCACGGCCGAGGACATCAAGCGATATGCCGCGCAATTCGATCCGCAGCGCTTTCACCTCAGCGAGGAGGAAGGCCGAAAGTCGCTGTTCGGCGGGCTGGCCGCGTCCGGCTGGCATGTCGGGTCCGTCTGCATGAAGCTTCTGGTGGCGGACGGTCAGCGCCAGGCTGCGGCCGCGATCGCTCGTGGTGAAAAACCTGCGGTATGGGGACCGTCGCCGGGCTTTCGCGACCTGCGCTGGCTGAAGCCGGTGCTGGCCGGCGACACCATTAGCTACGCGAGCGAGGTCGAAACGCTTCGGGCCTCCGGCTCGAAGCCCGAATGGGGCATCATGCAGGCCCGCACCACCGGCACCAATCAGCGCGGCGAACTGGTGTTTTCCTTTCTGGCGTCGGGCTTCGTGCCGCGCCGGCATCCGGCGGTCTGATTTCCGGTTTTGCCGTCGGCAGGAATTGGTTAGCCATTCCGGTCAAATTTCAATCAAGGAACATCCATCCCGTTAACGAGTTGTGAACCTTCGAAGGCTCTTGTCGACTGAAGCAAAGAGGGCAATGGGGACCACAATGGCGGACCGCACCGGACTGAAGATCGTCGGCTTTTTCTTCGCGACGGTGACGCTGGCCGTGACGCTGGCGACCTGCATGGTGGTCAAGGGTTATGCGGACGGCGTCTATTCGCTGGAAAATGCTCCCTCCGCCGAGGTCGCGAGTCGCTGATTCGGCATTTGAATCGTCTCAGTCCCCGGTCGCGGCTTTTAGCGGCTCCAGGCCAAGGCGAGCGCGACGACTACGATCGCCAATAGCATCACGAACCTGATCAGAATGGTGCTGATCCGCGGCTGCGATGTACGCAGCGGTATGGGGTCGGTGTTGTCCGGCCGGATTGTTTTCACGGATGTTCTGTCCACAGGAAGGCCAACCGCGACGCTGCGGTGTCCGGTCTTGGTCGCGCCCTGTGCCGGGAAGGTTCATGACGCCTCAAACGCGAACCGCCGCGCTCCCTTGCGGGAGGCGGCGGTCTAGGCGGAAGAAGGGCTAAAAAGCTAGCCGTTACGCAGGTTTTCGGCGGTGCGTCGCCATTGCGACACGTTCTCCGCGATCATCCGCGTCGATTTCATCGCGGCCTGGCTCAACTGGGCATAGCCCGAGATCTCGCGCTGCACGCGCTGGCCTTCCTCATGCAGCAGATCGCGCAGGCTTTCGAGTTCGGTGACCAGCTTCTCGATTTCACCGAGCGAGGTGCCGGCCACCCGCTGGATCAGCGAGTTGACGTTGGTCACCGTCGCTTCCGTGCTCGACTCAAGCTTGGCATTGGCGTCGGTGGTCATGGCGCCCGGCACGGGCCGGCGCAAGTAGGCGATGTCGTTGCGTACGAAATCGCGAATCCCCGCTTCGACTTCCGAAACGGCAGCAAGATTCGAATCGGCTTCGGTCGAAGTTGACTCAGCTTTTTCAGATGGAATGGCGTTCATCGGCTGTTCCTTGTTTCGCATTTGAGCGAGCGCGGACGTCCCCCGCACGACGAATTAACGTTGCCATCAGGACTGCCGATTTTGACGACATCGGGGCCAATCTGCGGCGAGGACCCGGCCTTTCCCGGAAATCCATTCGCGCTGTTTGCGCGGTTCGCGTTTACCACGTGCGCTTGAACGCGGCCGTCAGGCTGGCGTTGAGAGGGCCGAGCGCGGTCTCGCTGATCGAGCCCGCGATGCTCAGGCCATCGAATAGCTTCTGTTCGGCGCCGACCTTGCGCAGCCACTTGTCATCCGCCGACGACAGCGATTGTCCCGCGGTCAGACTGGTGCCGGTGTCAGTGATATTCAGGCGCGCCGATTGGTCGGTGCCGTAGCTGCGTCCGAAATGCCCGCCGATGCCGGGCAACGTGCTCTGTTGAACGACGTTGTAGCCGTTCTGAAGCGTGACCGCGTACTGTCCGCCGTCGAGCGGCACCGATTTGCTGAGCGAGGTACCGAATTTGGTCTGGTCCTGGGCCGGATCGACGCGCGCCTCGATCGCGGTCTTGTCCCAGACCGAACCGAGGCCGGGCGCGGTAGCAGCGGCCCACGCGGTGCCCGACGATTGCGAAGGGGCTCCGTCGATCCCGAGCTTGTCGGTCACGAGATCCGATGCGGTCAGCGGCGATGATGGATGGACGACGGTCATGTCGGCGCCGATCCGGGTGTCCCAAAGCGGCGACACCGATTGCTTGACGGTGAGGGCTGCGGAGCCGTTGGCGTTGTCATGGGACGACCAGGCGAGCCCGGCGTTCGATGCCGATTGTGCCGCGCGGCGCTGTTGAAGAGATGCTTCCCTGGAGAGGGCGAAGCCGTCGGTGTTGAGTTCGCTCCAGTCGATCAGGAAATCGGCCGCATCCCCGGCCGGACCGTCACCGGAAGCGGAGAGCGTCGTCGGGGGAGTTGGCGTATCGGTAACGGTCGCCCATTGCGCCCACGAAGTGCCGGTTAGCGCCAGGCTTGTGGCAGCCGCCAGCAGCAGCACGCCCGAACGCCGCACGATTGTCGAAGTCATACCCTGCCAGCCCGTCATTCCAAGCGCACAGAATGCCGCCGCTCTCGTGCAAAATTATGGCGCGCGATCCGCGATCACGCGATTTTGGGCAGATGAATCGGACGTCCGAGAGTCTGCTCGACGAGATCGAAGGTGTCCACGACCACGCGCAGATTCGCCAGCCGCCCGCCCTTGAACTGGGCGAACTGGGCAAGCCGCAGGCTGATGGGCTTGTTGGAGTCGAGTGCCGTCAGCGAATAGCGCATCATCGACGCCGCGGAATCCACGCCCAGCATCACCGACTCGCGCTCGGAACGGTGCACCCGTACGTTGTCGGCGATCCGGCGGCAGACCTCGAGGACCGCAGCCTTGCCGTGGCGCGCGCCGAAGAAGGGAAACATGTCGATCGGCCCGTAGATCGCCCACTGGACGTCGTCGTCGATCAGGGCTTCAAGTTCGTCGAACTGGCGTTCGTTGATGGCGCGATGCAACGCGCGCGAAAAACGCCAGAGGCTGTGCTCTGTCATTGCGTTCGTTTCCTGAAATCTGAATTTATGAACAGCAAGGGCCAGGAGACGTCGCTATGCGAAGTCCTGCCGTGGAGTGCTGCATGCCAATTACTTTAGGCTTCAAATAGGGCAAGTTGCCTTAATTGCAAGCGGATATTTTTGCATTGCACAAATGCCGTAAAGGGCCGGTATGTGGCCAAGTCGGCAGCAGTCATTGAAAATATGCGGATTTTGCCGCTTGTGACGGCAGATTTCGGACGCATTCACCGCGCGTTAACGATCGCGCGGCTGCGCGGGTGGGCGCTCGACGGCGATCTGGCGATCCCGCACGGCCATGACGCCGAACAGCCCAGCGCCTGCGATCGCGCCGAGCACGGCGCCGACGGGCATGAAGGTGAAGAATACCAGCATGCCGCTGTATCCCTCGAAACTCGTCGTGTTGAAGATTTCGACCCACGCCACGCCGGCGCCGATGCCGAGCGCGGCCCCGCCGAGCGCGCCGAGGATCAGTCCCAACAGCGAAAGCAGCGCGATCTTCATGTTGCCGGCGTCATCCGGGACGATCCCAAGGCGTTCGCTGTTTTGCAGCCTCCGATTTGGTCTCGGTCCGGCGGAATCGGTTCAATGCCTGAAGCGATGCGTCCGATCGTCTGCGACGGGTGATGGAAATCAGGCGCGCCGGTCGCGCGTCAGATCCGCGCCGACGTCGCGCTCGAGCACCTGTTGAACGAGATCGAAGGAATCCAGCAATTGGTGGATGTGGGTGATGAGGCCGTCGCGCAGTGTGTAGAAGTCCGCGATGTCGAACTGCACGACCCTGTCATTGTTGCTTTTGCGGAAGAATACGCGGATATGCGCGGCGACCTTGTCGCCCTCCGCCACAAGATCCGGCAGTTCATGCCGCATGTTGGAGTAACGGGTGTGAACGATCTTCCACATCTCTCCAACCTCGGCCTTGCCGTGACGATGGCCGAGATGGGGAAGGATGTCGATCGGGGCGTGCGCGATGAAATCGATATCGTCGCTGCAGCAAGCCAGCGCGCCCTCGATGTCGCCGACGTAAAAGGCGCTCAGGAAATTCAGGACGCATTGCCGGTTGGCATTTGACATCTGTCATCTCCAGGCGGTTACCTTGACGCCAGCGTAGACCAGTCTCGCGGGGAATTCGCGCAGGTCTTTAGGCGGATCAAAGCGGTTCAGCGCAGCATGGCGCCGCGCACTGTCGCGGCAAAACTTTCGGTGAGGTCATGGCCGAGAACCTGTTGCACGAGATCGAATGAGTCGAAAAATGAGCGATGTTCGCGGATGCGGCCGTTGGCGAGCGTGAAGAATTCGGCATTTTCGAATTGCACGATGCGCTCGTCATTCCGCTTCTTCAGCGCCACGCGCGTCATGGTCGCGACGCGTGGTCCGTCGACGGCGATGAAGTCGAGCTCGTAGGTACGGCTGGAATAGCGCTTCTTCTGGGTCTCGATGGCATCGGGAATCCAAGGCTTTCCGTGCTTGTGGCCGAGGTGAGGGAAAAGCTCGACCGGCGCGTAGGTGATGGTGTCGAAGTCGTCATCGCAGCAGGCCAGCGTGCCTTCGATGTCGCCGGAGTAGTAAGCCCTCAGGAAATCGAGCACGCATTGTCGATTGACGTTCTCGACCATGTTTCCTCCGTCGGTGTTGAACCCGACTCCGTTTCCAGTTCCATTCTGAATGGAATTGCGCCGGGATCAAGCGGCAAAAAATGCCGGCGACCGCGACGGATAACAAAACGTGACGCAACGCCGTTACATCCGACGGCCCCGATGCCCATATCGGGCTCATGGTGAATCGAGTCTTGCCTGCAACCGTGCGGCTGCGCACGCCGCCGCCGGTGTTGATCTGCAGAAAATGTCTGAAGCGCGTGGACGCCGGTCGCGCCATCAAGCGCGCGCTGAAGGCGGAATTGACGGCGCTAAGCAGAGAGCGCGGCGGGAAGCGCGCACGCGTCGTCACGACTGGCTGCTTCGGCATCTGTCCGAAACGCGCGGTCACCACGACGAGCGGCGTCGCCCTGGCGCGCAACGAATTTCTGCTTCTGGCCGATGAGGAGCAGGTGTCGGAGGCCGCGATGCAACTGACGGCGCACGAAACCTGAACGGATCAGCGCCTGGCCGGCTTTTTCGATTTCCCGGCTGTCTGCCCGGAGGGCGTCTTGCCGGCGGCTTTCCTGGGCGTTGCGGCCTGTTGCGCTGCAAGCGTCTCCGCGGCGCGACGCATCGCACGCGCATAGCTGTCGGCGGCGTTGTCGGCGGACATTTGCAAGCGCTTCGCGGCGGCCGTGCCCTCCTCGAACGCATGCTTTGCCAACTGACGGAAGCGCTGTTTGCCGGCGGCGTCCTTCGCCTTGGCCGCGAGGCTGGCATAGCGGTCGCGCCGCGCCTTGACGGCGGCCGTCAGGCTCTTGTGCTGCTGCCTTGCGAGCTGCCGGATGATGACGTCGAGATCGGCGTCCGCCATGAAGATCCCCGTTTGAAAAATGCGATGGCGTCCCCTAGCAGGCAGCGGGAAGAGGGGCAATGCATCGGGAAGCGTTGGGCTGTCGCTCGTGGGCGATACGTGGGCGCCCCTTGACGCGGCCGGTGCGCCACCTATGTCGGCTGGACGCGGCCGATGCGGAACTGGATCGTCCGTTGCAGCTTGTCCGTGGGCGCAGAGCGACGTGCTCGGCGCGACCGGCCAAACACAGGACTGCCGCTATGAAAACCATCGTCACACTGTTCGCTGTCGCAGGCCTCATGCTCGCGGCGTCGTCGGCCGCGGATGCGAAAGGCTGTTTGAAGGGCGCCGTGGTCGGTGGCGTGGCCGGTCACTATGCCGGACACCATGGCGTGCTCGGCGCCATCGCCGGCTGCGCCTACGGCCGCCACCACGCCAAGGAGCAGGAGCGCGAGCGCAGGATGCAGCAGCACAACGGGACGGCGAACGCGCCCGCCGATCACGACAAGATCTGATCCCGTCGATCTTTGCTGTCCGCCTGCACGTGCGGTCCGGGTGCGCGGATATGGCGGTGCACCGGCGTACCGAGGGTGTCGAGCCGAGCGTCAGGTTCGCTCGCTTGATGCTCGGTTTTGATTCTGTGCGCGGGGTCACAGAGCTGGCAATCGCACCGTGCGAGGTTCGGCTTCCATCGCCTCGATCAGGGAAGCCTCGCCATGATGACGCCCGCCGCCGGGAAGACCGCGACATTTCTAGTCGGCACTGTACTTATCGCCATAGTGTTCGGCCTGCCGACCTTTGTCGGGGCGGCGCTGCTGCTGAAACTCTTTCACAGCTCCGCGATC
>JBQCIZ010000105.1:0-10173 GCA_051953235.1 Nitrobacter sp.
CGCCCGTAGAGGTTGAGAATGCGATTGAGCTCGAGACGATTGAACGTCACCCGGCCTTGAACGGGAAGCGCGGCGGGACTGCGTTCCGCCGCGCGACTCTCGCTTGGATCAATGTCGCCCGATAGCTGACTCATCGGCGCCTCCATGTCAGGTCAATGACATGATCGCGCCGGATGCGCCCCGCCGCAAGGGCCCTCTGGGGCGGACAGCAAGCGGCGGCGCCCGCCGTTTCGCGCGGCCGCCGCGTCAGAACGCCGCGATCAGAAATATGCCGTCACGAGAACGTTAGCCGAAATCATAATACGGCCCAATTTCCGCCAAGCGGCCGCCCCGCTGGATTGCGAAAAACTACCCACTGCGTTGGCCCGGTCCTTTCGGCTCCGGATTCCTCAGCCCCCAGCCCCCCGGGGCCTTCAGGATCGGGCCTGTTCGCAGTGAACTTAATCCCCATACTGTCGGGACTGGCGAAAGCCGGTCCTTTTTCTTTTGGGATGTAATTTGCGATTGTCCGAAAGACGATGACGCTCTCGATGCGGATTGGGGAGCAGCGCGCTTAATGCAGCGAGGTGTAGGCTGCGCCGAGCATCAGGCCGGGCTTGTCGCGATTGCCATCCTGGACATAGACCACCGCGGCATCGACGCCCTCGCGCGCGATGTTTTCCATCGGCACGGTCCAGGTGCCGGCCTTGCCGGTCCAGTCACCGACCTTCAACCAGTTGCGCACGACATTGTAATACGTCACCTCACGGCCGCGATTCTCGCCGCGCCCGATCGAGATCGGCACCGCCTTTGAGATCGCGCAGATCCAGACTTCGCCGTGATCGGACGGATGGTTGGCGCTCGCTGACGCAACGGACACATTGAGCTGCTTGCCCGACACGGACATCGAGACCGGCACCGACATCACGTCGTCGTTCTTCCGCGTATCGTGCATTGCGCCCTCGATGGCTGCACGATCGCTGCCGATCACATGGGCCGATCCGTTGACGATCACTTGCGGCGTGTAAACGTCGCGGTCGCCCCGCATCTGCGAATAGGCCTTCTGGCGGGCGGTAAAGCGGGTATCGGCCAGCGTATCTTTCCAGCCGAGATAGTCCCAGTAGTCGATCGGCAGGCTCAGCGCGACGATCGATGGATCTTTGGAAAGCTCACCGAGAATCTTGTCGGCTGCCGGGCACGACGAACAACCCTGCGATGTGAACAGTTCGACCACGGCGCGCGGGTCCGCCAGTGCGGGGCGGGCGATCACAACGAACGCGCACACGCCGAGTGCGCCGGACAGTCGCGAAAAACCACCATGAGACATCGTCAGGGCCACACCGAAACCGCGGCACGCCGTGCGCCGGCGTGGTTAAGAAAGACAAGCCTCCGAACGTGCGAAGGCGGCCTTTTCATAGGCCGCCTTCCGTTCACCTGCCACTCAATTCGCAGTGAGGCCATTGCCAGCTTACGCTGCCAGCTTGCGCAGCACGTAATGCAGGATGCCGCCATTGCGATAGTAATCGAGTTCGTCGAGCGTATCGATGCGGCACAGCAGCGAGACGCGCTGCAGCGAGCCGTTGCTCGACACAATTTCAGCGGTCAGCTTCTGGCGCGGCTTCAGATCGCCCTGCAGACCACGAATCGTCACGGTCTCGTCGCCTTTCAGCCCAATCGACTGCCATGATGCGCCATCCTCGAAGGTCAGCGGCAACACGCCCATGCCGACGAGGTTGGAACGATGGATGCGCTCGAAGCTCTGACAGATCACCGCGCGCACGCCGAGCAGACGCGTACCCTTGGCAGCCCAGTCGCGCGACGAGCCGTTGCCGTACTCGGCGCCGGCGAACACCACGAGCGGCACGTTCTCCTGCTGGTACTTCATCGCAGCGTCATAGATCGACATCTGCTCGCCGTCCGGCCAGTGCTTGGTGAGCCCGCCCTCGGGAATGTTGCCGTCGGCGCCCTTCAGCATGAAGTTCTTGATGCGGATGTTGGCAAAGGTGCCGCGCATCATCACCTCGTGATTGCCGCGCCGCGTGCCGTACTGGTTGAAGTCCGCCGGGCGCACCTGATGCTCCGACAGATATTTTCCGGCCGGAGAGGTCAGCTTGATCGAACCGGCCGGCGAAATGTGGTCGGTGGTGATCTTGTCGCCGAACATCGCGAGGATACGCGCATCGACCACATCGGCGATCGGCTCCGGCTGCTTCTTCATGCCTTCGAAGTAGGGCGGGTTCTGCACATAGGTCGAGCCCATGTTCCAGCGATAGGTCTCGCTCGCCACCGTCTTGATCTTGCGCCAGTTAGCGTCGCCCTTGAACACGTCGGCATACTTCTTCTTGAAGATCGTCGAGGTGACGTACTTCTTGATGAAGGCGCTGATCTCCTTTGTGGTCGGCCAGATGTCCTTCAGGTACACCGGCTTGCCATCCTTGCCGGTGCCGAGCGGTTCGGTCGCGAGATTCTTCGTCACCGATCCGGCCAGCGCGTAGGACACGACCAGCGGCGGCGAGGCAAGATAGTTCGCCTGTACGTCCGGCGAGACGCGGCCTTCGAAGTTGCGATTGCCCGAGAGCACCGCAGCGGCAACGATGCCGTTGTCGTTGATCGACTTCGAAATCTCTTCCGGCAGCGGACCGGAATTGCCGATGCAGGTGGTGCAGCCGAACCCGACCAGATTGAAGCCGACCGCGTCGAGATCCTTTTGCAGTCCTGAGTTAGAAAGATACTCCGCGACCACCTGGCTGCCCGGCGCAAGCGATGTCTTCACCCACGGCTTGGCCTTGAGGCCCTTGGCGTGCGCGTTGCGCGCCAAAAGGCCGGCGGCGATCAGCACGCTTGGATTCGAGGTGTTGGTGCACGAGGTGATCGCCGCGATCACCACATTGCCATGACCGAGATCGAAATCGCGGCCTTCGACGGGGAAGCGCGCACTGGCGTCGCTCTTCTTGTACTCGTTGGCGAGCGCGGTCGAGAATCCGTCCGCGATGGTCGGAAGAGCCTGACGTCCTTCAGGACGCTTCGGTCCTGCGAGTGAGGGCACAACGTCGCCGAGATCGAGCGTCAGCGTTTCCGTGAAGACCGGGTCGGTCGACGCCGCAGTGCGGAACAGGCCCTGCGCCTTGGCGTATTTCTCGACCAGCGCCACACGTGCCGACGCGCGGCCCGAGGTCTTGAGATAATCGAGCGTCGCCTTGTCGACCGGGAAGAAGCCGCAGGTTGCGCCATATTCGGGCGCCATGTTGCCGATCGTTGCCTTGTCGGCCACCGACAGATGATCCAGACCGGGGCCGTAGAATTCGACGAACTTGCCGACCACGCCCTGCTTGCGCAGCATCTGCGTCACGGTCAGCACGAGGTCGGTCGCGGTCACGCCTTCCTTCAGCGCGCCCTTCAGTTTGAAGCCGACGACATCCGGCAGCAGCATCGACTGCGGCTGACCGAGCATCGCGGCTTCCGCCTCGATGCCGCCGACGCCCCAGCCGAGCACGGCGAGGCCGTTGACCATCGTCGTGTGCGAGTCGGTGCCGACCAGCGTATCCGGGTAGGCAACTTCCATGGTTGCGGTCTTCTTGCCGATCGTCAGTTTCTCTTTCTTCGTCCACACCGTCTGGGCGAGGTATTCGAGATTGACCTGATGGCAGATGCCGGTGCCGGGGGGCACCACCGAGAAATTCGAGAACGCCTTCTGACCCCATTTGAGGAATTCATAGCGCTCCTGGTTCTGCTTGTATTCTTCGACGACGTTCTTTCCGAACGCCTTGTTGTCGCCGAAGAAGTTCACGATCACGCTGTGGTCGATCACGAGATCGACCGGCACCAGCGGATTGATCTTCTCGGCATCGCCGCCGAGCGACTGCATCGCGTTGCGCATCGCCGCGAGATCGACCACCGCGGGCACGCCGGTGAAGTCCTGCATCAGCACGCGCGCCGGGCGGAACGAGATTTCATGCTCAAGCTTGCGTTTCTTCAGCCACTTCGAGAACGCGACGATGTCCTCTTTCTTGACCGAACGGCCATCCTCGTTGCGCAGCAGGTTTTCCAGCAGCACCTTCATGGAGTAAGGCAGCTTGGAAATGCCCTTGAGGCCGTTCTTCTCGGCGGCCGGAAGGCTGTAATAGGCGTAGGTCTTGCCGCCGACCTTGAGGGTTTTCAGGCATTTGAAGCTGTCGAGCGAGGCCATGTTAGGAATCCCGATCCAAAGAGTTGGGGGCACCTGTTCGGGGCAGGCCCTAAAGGTACCAAAACACCGCATGCGAGCAAGGCTCGCGGGTTTCGTTGCGGCGCATTTTGTGCTGCATCAAGTTCCGGTTTTATAGAATCTTTCCAGACTGTCCACTACGCCGGCGATGCCCGGGGCACGCCTTTCAGCTATGCATGGGCGCGGCGCGGCACGGCCCTGAATACAGGATGTTCATGAAGCTTTCGGGGCGCGGGCTCAGATGCGTACGGGGCGGCCGGGAGATCTTTTCGGGCCTCGATTTCTCGGCCACCGCCGGCGAGGCTGTGGCCGTTACCGGCGCCAACGGCGCTGGAAAAACCTCGCTGCTCCGGCTGGTCGCGGGGCTTCTGGCTCTCGGTGGCGGCGAGATCATACTTGAGGGCGGAAACGACGAACTGACCCTACCGGAACAGGCGCACTATCTCGGCCATCGGGATGCGCTGAAGCCCGCCCTCAGCGTCGGCGACAACCTGACGTTCTGGCGGGATTTTCTTGGCGGCGAGACAACCGACACCGTGGCCCCCCTGACAGCGGTGGGACTCGACCATATCGCGCATCTGCCGGCGGCCTTCCTGTCCGCAGGTCAGCGGCGGCGGCTCTCCATGGCGCGGCTTGTGGCGGTGAAGCGGCCGGTCTGGCTGCTGGACGAACCGACCTCGGCGCTCGACGCCGACGGCCAGCGCGCATTCGCCTCTCTCATGGAGGATCACCTCGCGAGCGGCGGCATCATTCTGGCTGCGACTCACTCACCGCTCGGCATCGCGGCGCGGGAACTGCGGATCGGAACCGCCGCATGACCGCTCTCGCTGCGCTCATCCGCCGGGATGTCCGGGTCGCGCTGCGCGTCGGCGGCGGCGCGCTGATCGGCGTGCTGTTCTTCCTCACCGTTGTGGTGCTGATGCCGTTCGCAGTCGGCCCGGATCTCGCGCTGCTGAAAAAGCTCGGCCCCGCGATTCTCTGGCTCGGCGCGCTGCTGGCAAGTCTGCTGACGCTCGATCACCTGTTCATGGCCGATCACGAGGACGGTTCCCTCGATCTGATTCTGATGAGCCGTACACCACTTGAGCTCGCCTGCGCGGCGAAGGCGCTGGCACACTGGCTCGTGGCCGGATTGCCGTTGATCGTTGCGACGCCGGTGCTCGGCCTGCTGCTCAATCTCGACGGCGCGGCCACCGGCGCGGTGGCGCTGACGCTGCTCGCAGGCACGCCGGCGCTGACCTTCACCGGCATGATCGGCGCGGCGCTGGCGGTGACGTTGCGGCGCGGCGGACTCCTGCTCGCGGTACTGGTGCTCCCGCTGTCGATCCCGGTTCTGATCTTCGGTGCGGCAGCGTCGCAGGCTGCCGTTACCGGGCCGCTTGCGTTCGGTGCGCCGTTCTCGATTCTCTGCGCACTGTCGCTCGCAAGCCTCGTGATCGGCCCGTTCGCGGCGGCCGCAAGCCTGCGACAGGGACTGGAGTGATGGATCTCGCATGTCCGATCAACTCTTGCGGAGGCGAAAAGCCGCGTCCGGACCCGCATTGCCTGCCGGGGCTGTGGCGACTATCAGGAATGCCATGACGCTGATCGAACTCGCCAACCCCTCCCGCTTTCTCGCGCTCGCCGGACGCATTCTGCCGTGGCTCGCAGCGGCGACCGCGCTCGTGCTCGCGATCGGCCTCTATCAATCCGCGACGGCGCCCGACGACTACCAGCAGGGCGCCACCGTGAAGATCATGTTCATCCACGTGCCGAATGCGTGGCTGTCGATGTTCGTGTGGGGCGTGATGAGCGTAGCCGCGCTCGGCACGCTGGTGTGGCGGCATCCGCTTGCAGACGTCGCGCAGAAAGCAGCGGCGCCGATCGGCGCGGCCTTCACCTTCCTCGCGCTGGTGACGGGATCGCTGTGGGGCCGGCCGATGTGGGGCACCTACTGGGAATGGGATGCCCGGCTCACCTCGGTGCTGATCCTGTTCCTGATGTATCTCGGCCTGATGGCGCTGTGGCGCGCGGTAGACGATCCTTCGCGCGCGGCGCGCGCGGCCGCCATTCTCACGCTGGTCGGTGCGATCAACATTCCCATCATCAAGTTCTCGGTCGACTGGTGGAATACGCTGCACCAGGGCGAATCGGTATTCCGCATGGGCGGGCCAACGCTGGATCGCGCCTTTCTGATTCCGTTGCTGGTAATGGCGGTCGGCTTCACGCTGCTGTTCGTGACCCTGCATATCGCGGCGATGCGCAATGAAATCCTGCGCCGCCGCATTCGCAGCCTGCAAATGCTGCAGGCCGGCAAGCCACGGACATCCGCATGACCCCGCTCGGTCCCTACGCCACGTTTATCGTCACGTCTTACGGGTTGGTCGCGGCCGTGGTCGCAGCGCTCATCGTCTGGGTGATCGCCGACTATCGCCGCCAGACCGCGCGACTGCATGACCTCGAAGCCTCGGGCGTGACGCGCCGCTCCGGGCGCAGCGCGACCGAGCTGTCATGAGCGAGCCTGTGACCTCAACCGAACCGTCATCCGGACGCCGGCCATGGCTGATGGCGTTGCCGCTCGTGGTGTTCGCAGGGCTCGCGGCAATCTTCTGGTTCCGGCTCGGTGACGGCGATCCATCGCGCCTGCCCTCCGCGCTCATCGGCCACGCCGCACCGAAGACCGCGCTGCCGCCGGTATCCGGGCTTGTCGCGGGCGGCATGCCGGTGCCCGGCCTCGATCCTGCGATGCTCCGCGGCAAGGTCAGCGTGGTCAATGTCTGGGCGTCCTGGTGCGTGCCTTGCCACGAGGAAGCGCCGCTGCTGAGCGATCTCGCCAAGGATCGGCGGCTGCAACTCGTCGGTATCAACTACAAGGACGCGCCGGACAACGCCCGCCGCTTCCTCGGCCGCTACGGCAACCCTTTCAATATGGTCGGTGCCGATGCGAACGGCCGCGCCTCGATCGAGTGGGGCGTTTACGGCGTGCCTGAAACGTTCGTTGTCGGGCGCGACGGCGTCATCGCCTACAAGCTGGTCGGCCCGATCACGCCCGACAATATCGATACGGTGCTGAAACCGGAAATCGACAAGGCGCTGAAGACGGGCGGATAATGTGTGCGTCATCCTGAGGTGCGAGCAGCGAATGCTGCGAGCCTCGAAGGATGGGCCGCCGCCCTTCGAGGCCCGCAAGAGCGTGCACCTCAGGGTGACGGCAACAGCAATTCTGGCTTAGCCCTTCCCGACATCGCCCTCGCTGGCGTCGCTCGCCTCAAGCGTCGCCGGCTCGAGATGATAGCGCTTTGTCAGCGGCATCTGCGCGATCGCGAACAGCATCGTCAGCGGGATCACGCCGAACGCCTTGAAGGCGACCCAGAAGTCGGTGCTCTGGGTGCGCCAGATCACTTCATTCAGCACGGCCATAAAGGCGAAGAACAGCGCCCAGCGCAACGTCAGCAAGCGCCAGCCTTGCGGCGTCAGATTGAAGACCTGATCGAACATGATCGCAATGAACGAGCGGCCGAATAGCAGCCCGCCGCCGAGCACCCCCGCGAACAGGGTGTAGATGATGGTCGGCTTGACCTTGATGAAGGTCTCGTCGTGCAGCACCAGTGTCAGCGTGCCGAACACGAGAACGACGACCGCCGTCACCAGCGCCATCAGCGGCACATGACGCGTCACCACATAGGACGCGACGATGGCAGCCACGATCGCGACCATGAACGCGCCGGTGGCGACGAACAGGTGGAATTTTGCATTTGCCACGAAGAACACGATCAGCGGACCGAGTTCGGTCGCAAGCTTGAAGATCGGATGCGGTTGCTTCTTGTCCATCGTCAGCCTTCGATCCCCGCAATCGCATTCGCAAAGTCCCGCGCCGTGAACGGCGCGAGATCGTCGATGCCCTCACCGACGCCGATGAAGTGCACCGGCAGTTTATGCTTCTCGGCCAGCGCCACCAGAATGCCGCCGCGCGCGGTGCCGTCGAGTTTCGTCATGACAAGGCCGGTGACGCCGGCCGTGCGGTGGAACGCCTCGACTTGCGACAGCGCATTTTGCCCGACAGTCGCATCGAGCACCAGCAGCACCGCATGCGGCGCCGATGCATCGACCTTGCGGATGACGCGCACGACCTTTTCGAGCTCTTTCATCAACTCGGCCTTGTTCTGCAGGCGACCGGCAGTGTCGATCAGCAATACATCGCGCTTGTCGTCGCGCGCGGCGGTCAGGGCATTGAAGGCGAGGCTCGCGGAATCCGACCCCTGCGCCCCGGCGATGACCGGAGATCTGGTCCGTTCGCCCCAGACCTTCAACTGCTCGATCGCCGCGGCGCGAAAGGTGTCGCCCGCCGCCATCATCACCGAGCGGCCTTCGGCGGACAGTTTTGCCGCGAGCTTGCCGATGGTGGTGGTCTTGCCGGACCCGTTGACACCCACCACCAGGATCACGAATGGCTTTTGCGCGCCGTCGATGACCAGCGGCTGCGCCACTGGCGCCAGCACCTTTTCGACCTCGGCCGCGACAACACCCTTTACGTCGTCGGCGGAGATCGCCTTGTCGTAACGGCCCTCGCCCACCGCCGCCGCGATCCGCGTCGCCACCGCGGTTCCCAGATCGGCTCGCAGCAGCACATCCTCGATATCGTCGAGCATGGCGCGGTCGAGCTTGCGCTTGGTGACGAGATCGGCCACGGCGGACCCAAGCGAACTTGAAGTCCGCTTGAGGCCACTGGAGAGCCTGCGCCACCAGCTCAGTTTCGGTTTGTCGTCGGTGCTGTCGTTCATTGGGGAGGTGTGTTAGCCGTTTCAAACTCCAAGCGAAAGCCTTGAACTATCCATGGATACTCCCCAGCCAACCGCGGACGAAATCCAGGCTCGCGTGCTTCATCGTGACGGGCTGATGCTGGTCATCGACAAGCCGGCCGGGATTCCCGTGCATCGCGGCCCCAAGGGCGGCGCCAATCTGGAGGCCTCGTTCGACGCGCTGCGGTTCGGCCTGCCGCGCCCGCCGGTGCTCGCCCACCGGCTCGATCGCGACACCTCCGGCTGTCTGGTGCTCGGCCGCCATCGCAAGGCGACGGCTTCACTCGGGCTTCTGTTCAAGCACAACAGGATTTCCAAGACCTACTGGGCCGTCGTGGAAGGCGCCCCGGCGGAGGACGAGGGCACCATCGACATTCCGCTCGGCAGGCTCAACGAGGAGCGTGGCTGGTGGCAGAAGCCGGACCCGAACGGACTGCCATCGACGACGCGGTGGAAGGTGATGGGGCGCTCAGCTCGGACCGCCTCCCCGCGCCCGCTCGCCTCTCATTGCGTACTCGGTTGGGGCGAGGATGCGCCCGCGCCCAACGTCGAGGAACCCGCGCCGCTGACTTGGCTGGCGCTGCAACCCGTCACCGGGCGGACGCACCAACTACGCGTGCATTGTGCGGCGATGGGCTGGCCGATCGTCGGCGACAACATTTACGGGAACGGCCCACGCTTCGGCGAACCGAGCTTGCATCTTCACGCGCGCGAAATCGCGATCCCGCTGTCGAAGAACAAGCCGCCCGTGGTGGTAACGGCTCCGATACCGGAACATCTGCGTGAGCGGTTGAAGATGTGCGGATGGAACGAGGGGTAACGTTTTCCCCTCTCCCCCTGTGGGAGAGGGTGGCGAAGAATGAGCGAAGCGAATTCGAGCCGGGTGAGGGGTGTTCTGAGGTCATCGGATGAGAAGAGCCCCCTCGCCCGCCCTCGCTTTCGCTCGGGCACCCTCTCCCACAAGGGGAGAGGGGAAGAGAACACGGCACGCAACAACGGTAGACGTCCTCACACCATCAAACGCGCGCCGTCGTGCCCCGTCATGACACACGTTCGCACTGCGCCTGACGCGCCGCCAGCAATCGCCACCGGCACGAAATGCTCGGTGCGGCCCTGCGTGTCGCTTTCGATCAGCACCTGACGCGTCGCACCGATTTCGGATTCGAGCCGCCGCCGCAGCGCTGCATCTCCGGCAGCGCGCAGCCGCTTCGC
>JBQCIZ010000106.1:0-2546 GCA_051953235.1 Nitrobacter sp.
GGCACAGCCGGCTTCAACATCGCGGTCGCCGTCGGCAAGATGATGAAGGACAACTACGGCACCGACCTGCGTGTGCTGCCCGCCGGCAACGACGTTGCGCGTCTCGCGCCGCTGCGTGCGAAGCGCGCGGTGCTGTCTGCCATGGGCTCGGGCACATATTTCGCACAGGAGGGCGTGTTCGAATTCGGCGCGAAGGAATGGGGACCGCAGGCCCTGCAGGTCGTGCTGTCGTCGGTCGATTGCAACGCAGGCTCGCTCGGCGTCGCACGCGATACCGGCGTCACCGAAATCAGCCAGCTCAAGGGCAAACGCGTCGGCTTCGTCGTCGGCTCCCCTGCCCTTAATCAGAACGCACTGGCGATCCTCGCCTTCGGCGGACTGAAGCAGAGCGACGTCAAAATCGTGGAATTCTCGAGCTACGGCGCGATGTGGAAAGGCCTGATCAACAACGACACCGACGCCGCCTTCGCCACCACGATCACCGGCCCCGCACGAGAAGCCGAGACGTCGCCGCGCGGCCTGATCTGGCCGCCGTTGCATCACAACGACAAGGCCGGCTGGGAACGGGTCCACAAGGTCGGAAGCTTCTTTTTCCCGCACGTCGCAACCTGCGGCGCCGGCATTTCCAAGGAGCATCCGATCGAACTCGGCAACTATCCCTATCCGATCTTCGTGGCCTATGCCTCCGAACCCGCTGATCAGGTCTATGCCATGACCAAGGCGATGATCGTTCACTACGATGCCTACAAGGATGCCGCCGCAGGCGCCTCGGGACTCGCCGCCGCGCGCCAGACCAAGAATTGGGTGGTCCCGGTTCATCCGGGCGCAGTGAAGGCGCTCAAGGAAGCCGGGCAATGGAGCGACGATCAGGAAAAGCACAACAATATGCTGTTCAAGCGGCAGTCGGTGCTTGCCGCCGCGTGGACCGATTACGGCAAATCCAATCCGCCGTCGGACGGCAAGGAATTCCTGGCGGGATGGATGAAGGCGCGCGCCGATGCGCTCAAGAAGGCCGACATGCCGAACGGGTTCGAGGAATAAGTCCCCGCAACAACCGAGGGGAATGCGTCATGTCCTCATCTCCATCGCTTGCCGGAGACAGCGCAGCCGCTGAACCGAAGCGGATCGAATTCGACGATCCGCATGCCGCAACGGCGAACATGCAGGAAGCCGAGGTCACGCGCGTGCGTGTGCTGCGCGGTGCGTGGCGATGGGCCCTGATCGCGGCGACCGCGGCGACGATCCTGCTGTGCATCAACCAGCAATTCTCGCTCCGCTTCTTCGTCGGCTACACCCAGCTCAACACCGAATACTTCTATCTACTGATCGCGCTGATGCTGCCGTTCACCTTCCTGATCTTTCCGGGAACGGAGACATCGCCGCTCGATCGCATCCCCTGGTACGACATCTTCCTGTTTGCCGTCACTGTCGCAGCTTCGATTGATCTGATGCTGCATGTCCGCAAAGCCGCCGAAGCGGGCTGGGAGTTTGGCGGTGCGCCGATGCCCGTCATCGTGGCAGGCGTGGCGATGTGGGCGGTCCTGATGGAGGCGCTCCGCCGCACCGGGGGCTGGAGCCTGCTGCTCAGCGTCTTTCCCTTCACGGTCTATCCGCTGTTCGCGGACGCCTCGTGGCTCGGGCCGTTTCGGGGAACCCAGTCCACGCTGGAACAGGCAACCTCCTATCACGTGCTGTCGGGCGAGAGCCTGCTGGGCATTCCGATCCAGGCGTTCGCGGATACCGTTATCGGGTTTCTGGTATTCGGCACCGCGCTGATGATGACCGGCGCAGGGAAATTCTTCATCAACCTCGCCTTCGCGCTGTGCGGTACCTTCCGTGGCGGCGCGGCGAAAGTTTGTATCTTTGCCAGCGGCCTGCTCGGCATGATGTCGGGCTCGATCATTTCCAACGTGCTGACCGCCGGCACCATGACCATTCCTGTCATGAAGAAAAGCGGCTTCCGCGCCTCCTATGCCGGCGCGATCGAGGCCTGCGCCTCGACGGGCGCCGTGCTGGCCCCGCCAGTGATGGGCGCGACCGCGTTCGTTATCGCGCAGTTCCTCAACATCAGTTACGCCGAGGTAGCCGTCGCGGCGATCATTCCGGCGGCGCTTTATTACCTCGGCCTGTTCATGCAGGTGGACTCCTATGCCGCACGCCACGGGCTGAAGGGCATTCCGCGATCGGAACTGCCGCGCGTCAGCGATACACTGAAGGCCGGCTGGTACTATGTCTTCGTCATCTTCCTGCTGGTTGTGATGCTGCTGTACTTCAAGCGCGAGAGCCATGCGCCGTTCTACGCGACGGCCCTGCTCCTCGTGCTCAATCAGCTATTCTCGAAGGATACGCGCTGGACGTTGACCACGATCACGCGATTTCTCGAAACCAACGGCCGCACCTTCGTTGAACTGGTCGGCATTCTCGCCGGCTGCGGTCTGCTGATCGGCGCATTCTCGATGACCGGCGTGGTCTCCAGCCTCGCCAACGACCTTCTGAGAATTGCCGGCGACAACGCGTTCCTGCTGCTCGCGACCTGCGCCCTCACC
>JBQCIZ010000107.1:0-5167 GCA_051953235.1 Nitrobacter sp.
CGCTGAACCACAGTCCGAGCATCCGCCAAATCTCGTTCGGCAGAAAGCCTGCGAGCACGAGCAGCAGCAGCGCATGCCAGTCGCCAATGAAACCGCTCACGCGCGCCCCCGCCACCAGTGGACGCCGAAGGCGATCGTTCCAGCCGACAGGCCGCTGATCAGAATATCGACGCCGGTATGCAGCATGGCGACCAGCGGATAGAGCGCGAGACCGAGCACCAGCGCCAACGCGTCCACCAGATGTTTCGCGTTGCGTGCGGTCGACAGCAGGAATGCCAGCGGCGTCAACAGCAGGATCGCCGCTGCGAGCGTCAGCGGAAGATTAGCGGCCAGCATGTATCCGGCGGTCGTTGCCGTCAAACACACCAGTACGAGGCCGCAGCCGAGGCCTGTGGTGAAGATCACGCGCCGTTCGCGCGGCACCAGCGGCAACAGGCGATAGCATTCTACCCATAGGGTCACCGCGATAAAATGAGCGGGCAGGATCAGGTGGCGGCGTTTGGTATTCGGCGTTCGCAACAGCGGCAGCACCGACACCACCATGGGAAACAGCCGGATGGCACTGACGGTGACGGCGATTGCAGACTGCACGGCAGTCGCACCTGAGCCGAGGGTGGAAATCAGAATAATCTGCGCGGGGCCAGCCCACACAAGCGCGGTACTCGCGAGCACCCAGCCGAGGCTGAAACGGGAATCATGCGCCAGCGCGCCGATGCCGAGGTAGGTCGCGAACAACACCAGCGCCAACACTGTCGAGCCGACCGAGCGCATCCCCCACGCGACGGCGCGCGGAAAGCTTTGCCATTTTGGGGAGTCGAGAGCGGGAAACGGCATGATTTTCGTTGTGATGTCCCGACCGGAGGGACGACGCGACGGCTGGCATTTTGATGCACCGTCATATCATTCTCCCCAGCAATGGCGACGCGCAATTCGGGACAGTAGACATGCGGTTGCTCGCCGCTCACCCGCCTTTGGCGGCCTGGGAGTCTGCCAAGCGATTCCGCAACACGAGGCATGCGCCGCCGGCGCGGCGGATACGATTACAGAGATCGTCGGCCGCGGCGCGCGTCTCTTCCCCGATCCGCACCTGATAGAAGGTCCGCGTGCCGCGGCTGCGCCAGATCGAACCGAGTAAGCTCGGATCCCGGTCACCGATGACCGCGCTCAGCCGCTTCATCGCGCGTGCGTAGGCCGTTAGCGCGCGGTTGCGATTGAACCCTGCTGCAAGCTGCACACCCCACGGCCGGTCGGCGCCAAGCTTCACGCGTTGCTCCAGTTCGCTGACGAACGGATTCGGTGCGCGCTTCAGCAGCGCCATCAGCTCGCGGCAGTTCGATGTCGGCGCATGGGCGATCGGCTTGCCGTTCCTGTCGGCGGCGGCCCAGTCATCGATCGACGTCCCCGTGATCGCAAGGACGTAGCTGCGCGTCTCTGATGGCATCGATCCCTTGCCGTCGAGCCAATCCTGCACGCGGCGCGGCCCCGCATTGTAGGCCGCCGCCGCGAGTCCGAGATTGCCGAACTGTTCGCGCAATTCATGGAGGAATTCGGCCGACTTCGGCAGCGCCTGAACGGGATCGAAGGGATCGAGCAGCCTCCGCTCATCCGCCGTTCCCGGCATGAATTGCGCGATGCCCTGTGCGCGCTGACCATTGCGCGTCAGCGGACCAACCGCATCGGACTGAAACCGGCTTTCCTGCCAGATCACACGCGCGAAAAACTCCAGCGGCAGGTTCTCTGCCCTCGCTGCGGATTCGACCATCAGGCAGATTGCCTCGCGCGTGTTCTGCCGTGTGGCGTCCGCAGGCATAACCAGCTCCGCTGAGGTTTCCGCCCCAACCTGTGCGATGCCGCAGCGCGGCGCAGAGACCAGCATCAAGGCAAGGGCCCACCGCGCGACAACAATCAGGCGTGACGTCATATCAGTTGCCCACGGGCAGCGCTTGACAGATGGAACCGATGATCTAGCTATCAAGCAATGATGGCGCACATGTGGGAGCGCGGCCCATGACCGCAACGAGTGACGATCCTCTCGGTTTTGCGTCCGATGAAGACGCGCCGATCCCCTACATGGCGCGGACGCGCGAATACTATCTGGCGATCGGTTACGACACGCCCTACCGCTGGGCGCATTATACCAGCGCGCCGTTCCAGCCCCTGAAGAAACCGCTGGCGAAATCCCGTGTCGCCATCGTCACCACAGCGGCGCCGTTCGATCCAGCCAAGGGCGATCAGGGGCCCGGCGCGAAATACAATGGCGGCGCGAAATTCTATCAGGTCTATGACGGCGACACGTCAAAGACCCACGACCTGCGCATCTCGCACATTGCCTATGACCGCGTTCACACCACCGCTGACGATAGCGGCACCTGGTTTCCGCTGCCGGTGTTGAAACGCCTCGCCGCGGCCGGGCGGATCGGCGAGATCGCGCCACGTTTCTTCGGCGCGCCGACCAATCGCAGTCAACGTGTGACCATCGAGACCGACGCACCCGAGATCCTTGCGCGCTGCCGCGCCGACAACGTCGACGCCGCCGTGCTGGTGCCGAATTGTCCGGTCTGCCATCAGACGGTCAGCCTTGTTGCGCGGCATCTGGAGGCCAATGGTATTTCAACGGTCGTGATGGGATGCGCGAAAGACATCGTCGAACACGCCGCCGTGCCGCGCTTCCTGTTCAGCGATTTTCCGCTCGGCAACTCCGCCGGCAAGCCGCAGGACACGGAGTCGCAGGCGTTCACGCTGGAGCTGGCGCTGAAGGTACTGGAGTCCGCGCCCGGCCCACAGACCACCGTGCAATCGCCGCTGCGCTGGAGCGCCGACGCCTCCTGGAAGCGCGACTATAACAACGTCGCCCAGATGAGCGCCGAGGAACTTGCCCGCCGGCGCCGCGAGTTCGACGCCCAGAAGGCGATTGCGCGCGGAGTCCGCGATAGCGCAGCCTGAGACGATATCGGGCTGGCGACGCAATCGCAGGAAATCGCGTTTCCCGCGGAAGGACCAATTTACGTTAACTTCTCTTATCGTCCGCCCTGGCCTTCCATAGCTGGGGAACCCCGATACAGTCCGCCCCTTAAACACGGGGCATGGACCATGATTGAACGCCGCGAACGCGCGCGCGATAAGGTAATTTACGGCGGCGTCGCCAGTCTGGACGAGGGCAAGACCACGAAAGACTGCGTGGTCCGCAATCTTTCCGATCACGGCGCACAGATCGAATTCGGCAAGACCAGGCTTTCGCCGAACGAGAGGATGGCACTGACCATTGCCCGCAAGGGCCGTTCGTTTCTCGCCAGGATCGTCTGGTGGCGGGACAATTTCATTGGCGTTGCCTTCGGCGAGCAGACAGCGAGCCGGCTTCCCGCTTCCGATATCGAGGAACGGCTGCGCATCAGCGAGAAGAAGAAGCGGCAGCTTCAGCGCCGTATCGACGAATTGCTCGGCAACTGACCGGGAAATATTCCCAACCGAACAAAAACGGCCGGCATCACATGCCGGCCGTTTTTGATTCTTGTCGGCTGCGCGTCAGGCCTTGACCAGCGGCCCCTTCGACGCCGGCCCCTTCGGACCGCCGCCTGACTTCGGCTTGCGCGACGCCGTCCGTTTGCGGGCGCCCGGCAGCTTCTCGGGCTTGGGCGTGACCGGCCCCTCCAGGAACTCGAAGCCGATCTTTTCGAGATCGACCCCGGCGACTCCCTCGTCCTTGACCAGAACCACACGGACGTGACCGCCGCTCTTGAGCTTGCCGAACAGCACCTCGTCCGCCAGCGGCTTCTTGATGTGCTCCTGGATGATGCGCGCCATCGGCCGCGCACCCATCTGCTCGTCATAGCCATGCTGCACCAGCCAGGCCTTGGCCGGCTCGGACAGTTCGATGGTCACGTCGCGGTCGGCCAGCTGCGCCTCGAGCTGAAGCACGAACTTCTCGACCACGCGCCCGATCACATCGCTGTTCAGGTGAGCGAACGAGACGATGGCATCGAGCCGGTTGCGGAATTCCGGCGCGAACTGGCGGTTGATCGCCTCGTGATCGTCCCCTTCCCGCTTGCTGCGCGTGAAGCCGAATGCCTGCCGCGCAAGATCCGCCGCGCCTGCGTTGGTCGTCATGATCAGGATCACGTTGCGGAAATTGACCTGCTTGCCGTTGTGATCGGTGAGCCGGCCGTGATCCATGATCGGCAGCAGCACATTGTAGCGGTCGGGATGAGCCTTCTCGATTTCGTCGAGCAGCACCACGCAATGCGGATGCTGGTCGACGCCGTCGGTCAGGAGACCACCCTGATCGAAGCCGACATAGCCCGGAGGCGCACCGATCAGGCGCGATACCGTATGCCGTTCCATGTATTCCGACATGTCGAAGCGCAACAGTTCGACGCCGAGCGACGCCGCGAGTTGCTTGGCCACCTCGGTCTTGCCGACGCCGGTCGGGCCAGAGAACAGGTAGGAGCCGATCGGCTTCTCCGGTTCGCGCAGGCCAGCGCGGGCGAGCTTGATCGACGCCGTGAGGGCCTCGATCGCGCGGTCCTGTCCGAACACGACGCGCTTCAACGTCTGTTCGAGATGCTTCAGCACCTCGGCGTCATCCTTCGACACGCTCTTCGGCGGAATCCGCGCCATCGTCGCGATGGTGGTCTCGATTTCCTTGATGCCGATGGTTTTCTTGCGCTTGTTCTCGGCAACCAGCATCTGCGCCGCGCCGGACTCGTCGATCACGTCGATTGCCTTGTCGGGCAGCTTGCGGTCGTGGATGTAGCGCGACGAGAGCTGAACCGCCGCCTCGATGGCATCGTTGGTGTATTTCAGCTTGTGGTAGTCCTCGAAATACGGCTTGAGGCCCTTGAGGATCGCAATGGCGTCATCGACGGTCGGCTCGTTGACGTCGATCTTCTGGAAACGCCGCACCAGCGCGCGATCCTTTTCGAAATGCTGCCGGTACTCCTTGTAAGTGGTCGAACCCATGCACCGGATCGTGCCCGACGCAAGCGCCGGCTTGAGCAGGTTGGACGCGTCCATCGCACCGCCGGAGGTCGCACCTGCGCCAATCACTGTATGGATTTCATCGATGAACAGGATCGCGCTCGGATGCGCCTCGAGCTCCTTGAGCACCTGCTTCAGGCGTTCCTCGAAGTCGCCGCGATAACGCGTGCCGGCCAGCAGCGTGCCCATGTCG
>JBQCIZ010000108.1:0-6456 GCA_051953235.1 Nitrobacter sp.
TGCTGGTGCGGGATCGTGCGGTCCGCGAGGATCATGCCGTCCTCGCTGTTCGGGACCATGATAGCTGGATCGTGCTCGACAACCGCCGCGCAGCGTTGGCGATCGACAGCGAGATCGGCTACCTGACGCCGATGTACGCGCTCAATGCCGATGGCGTCAGCCTGTTCGCATCGCCCTACCTGAGCCAGCGGCTTGACGGCAATGCCGGTTCGGTGTTGCCCGCCGCGGACGGCACCTCTCCTGCGGCGAACGATGCTTCGTCCACGCCGCTCGTGACGTTCCGGATGAGCGACTTCGATATTCCGGGCTCGCCGGTGATGACGGGTATCGGCGGTAGCGATCTTCCGCTCGCGCTGTAACCGGTCGTCAGGTTTCCGAACCGTCGTCCGCGTGTTATGACCGGCAGCAGGCCGCCGCCGGAGGGTTTGGGCGTGACAAAGATCGGTATCGCGACTCCCGCTTTCGGCGAAATCTTCTATACGCCGTATGTGCAGAGCCTCTACCGCCTGATGCGAGCGTTTGAGCAGCGGAAATGGCAATCGAGCTTCGCCAGCATCGCCTATGCCGATATCGCCGAGAGCCGTAACTTTCTGCTGACGCGGTGGTACGACAAAAGCGACGCCACGCATCTGTTGTTCGTCGATGCCGACATGGGGTTTCCTGCCGAGCTGGTGCTCGACATGGTGGACTTCGGCAAGCCGGTCACCGGAGTGGTTTATCCCAAGCGGCAAGTGGACCTCAGACGAATTGCCGAACTGTCCGCGACCGGTACTCCGGCAAATCGCGCGATTGCCCGGGGACACAACTATATCCTGCGCAAACGGCGCGGCCTCAGCGTTTCCGTCCGGCAGAAAGGGTTCATGCGGGTGGACGGCTGTGGCGCCGGCGTGCTGCTGATCGCGCGGTCCGCGATCGATACCATGCTGACGAAGATGCCTGAACTCAGCGACACCAAAGCCAAGACGAATTCTCCGCTGGCGGCAAATCTCGATCGCCTGATCCGCGCCTTCGAACCCATGCGCGCCGATGGCGCGCTGCTGTCCGAGGATTTCTCGTTTTGTCACCGCTGGAACCAGTGCGGTGGCGAGGTCTGGGTCAGCACGGCTCACACCATCGAGCATATCGGTTTGCACCGCTTCAGCGGCCGATACGCGGACCTCGACCCGCAACCCGCCGTGACCCAGCCGGTGAAGGTCAAGATTTCCAAGCCGCAGGGTACGCGGCGCCTGAAGTTGACCCCGACGGTCGATCGAACCGAAACCTGACGACGCACTCGAAGCGACTCCGGGCTCGGCTCCTCTCAGGACTCAAGGTCTCGCTGCCCTCCTCGCAATTTGGATGCTATATTGCGGGCATCCTTTCCCTCGCGGATATGCATTGTCCGGAGCCAGTTTCAATGAGGCGATCGTGAAATCGAAAGCGAGTCCTGATCTCCGTCACCACCGGCCCCTTTTCAGGCCATGGCGCGAGGCTGCGGGTGCCGGCCTGCTGATCGGCGCGATGGTGCTATCCGTTCCCGTCCAGGCGCAAAGTCCCTCGACGGTCGAGCGGTCGGCCAAGGGATTGCCGGGCGCCAACATCCAGGTCGGCCTCTATCTCAACGTTAAGGCCGATTGCACCAGCGGCGACCTTCCTGCAATCCGGCTGCTCGCCCCGCCCGCCAACGGCACGGTCACCATCAAACGCGGCAAGGTGACGGCGACCAACTACAAGCAGTGCCTGGCGCTCGAGGTGCCCGGCTTCATCGCCTTCTACAAGTCGAAGCCAAATTTTGCAGGCATCGATAGCGCGACCATCGAGGTGAAATATCCGGCCGGCCGCACCGAGGTCCAGCACATCAAGATCACCGTCGGCGACGGCAAACCGGGGCAGAAGATCTAGGAGCCCACCCGCTATCCGGGAGTTCAAGCCCAATCATTTGTCGAAAGGAAAAGCCGCCGGATCGCTCCGGCGGCTTTTCTTAGGCGCTGTGCAAAATCTGATCAGACCTTGTGAATGTCCGTCGCTGCGATCGCCGCATGGTTGTCGAGGATCGCCAGCACCATGCGGCTCGCATCCGCTCCGCCGCCGTTGGCATCGTAATAAAGTGTGCCCGTGCTCTGCTGGTAGGCAAAGTGAGCGCTGCCCATATCGATCGTCGCCGGGTTTTGCGCGCTGGTGACCTGGATCAGGTCGCTGCTCGCGATCGCTCCCGAACCACCGCCGAAAGCAGCAGACAAGAGATCAATTAAATCGTGATCGCCGCCAGCACCGCTACCGCTGAAGTCGGTGATGTGATCGCCCCCAACACCGCCATCGGTTGGAGCGTTGTAGAAGAAATGATCGGCGCCAGCTCCGCCGGTCAGCGTGTCCGCACCGCCATTACCGATCAAGACATCGTTTCCGTTGCCGCCGGTCAGCGTATGCGCGGAGTTATTGTCGACAAGGATATTGTTGTTGTCATCACCGTTAAGTGTATTGCCGGAATTGTCCTGCGAAACATTCACCCTGCCTGACGTGCTGTTGTTCCCCGCGGCATCCTCGACCGTGAAATTGAAGCGAGAATTCCCGCTCTGATCGTTAATTTGAATCGACGCACCCAGATCGCTCAGCGTCAAATTATTCAGACTCGAATATCCGCTGATATCGATCGCCGACGCGTCAGTCACAAGCGCAAGCAGTGCGGCTTCCGGCACCGTGAACGGATTATCAAAATGAATGATACTCAGATTGCCCGGAATACTCGGATCAGACGTATCGATCGTCGCGGCATAGGCTGCCGACGTCCCGACATTGCCGGCAGCATCTGTTGCAGAAGCGGTATATTGATAGGTGCCATCTGACAACGTGGTGTCGTTGTAAGTCCAATGCCCGCTTCCATCGACGCTGGCCGTACCAAGTGAGGTACCATCGCGGAACACGGTAACCGTGGTATTCGGATCGGCCGTTCCGTTGATGACCAGCTTGGTATCGCTGGTCAGATGATCGCCAACCGTTCCGGTATCGTCCGAGAAGCCGGTAATAACCGGCGCCGCGGGCGGCGTGGTGTCGACCGTGATGTCCAGTGCTGCCGACACGGGACTGGTGGTTACTCCGTCGGTCGCGAAGGCTGCGATATGGTGCGTACCTTCGGCCAGCGCGATGTCGACGCTGAACGCCCCGCTGATCACACCGATCGTCGCTGCAAGCACCGTATCGCTACCGTCGAAGACACCATTGTTATTTGCGTCTTCGAACAACGTTACCGTCGTACCATTGTCCGCGTTGCCGCTGATCGTCAGACCGGTCGTATGGTTGGTTATGTTATCGCTATTGCTGGAGCCGGTATCGTCGATAGCAGCAAGGTCAAGACTGGTCGGTGCATGAAGGACGTTCTTCACCACGACCTGCAGATCGGCGGCAGCGGTATCGCCGTCATTGTCGACGAGCGTGTAGTGGAACGTCTCCGTCTTATCCGCATTCACGCTTGCCGGCGCGGAATAGGCATAGTCACCGGCGTGATGCGAGCCGTCATCGGTAAAATAGAAGGTCAGCGACCCGCCGATCGACGTCGTCACCGTGATGTGCGTTCCCTCCGCAGAGGTATGGGTAACTCCGCCAATCACGATGGACTGGATATGCCCGCCATCGGCGCCGAAACTGTCGTTGCCGAGCACGTTGCCGGTCACCAGGCCTCCCAGCGTTCCCGTCAACGTGGCGGAGAGCTGGCTCTGATCCGTAACGATGAGGACGTTGGGATCGGTAGAGGCTGCCGTGTTGGTGCCGGTGGTTTCGCCGGGCGTCCAGGCGATCGGCTCCAGCGCATTTTCGTTGCCGGAAAGACCGCTGCCGATGCCGACGGCGTAAACGTTCGCGATCGTGGTGTGGCCATTGAGGAAGGTGATCCAGCTGCTTTCGGTCGCGCCTTGGCCGGACGTCGGTTGGCCATCCGACAGGAAATAGACCAGCGTCTGGTCGGCCGCGGTCGGCCCGGTGCCCCAGTTGGCCGTCACATCATTGAGTGCGGCCTGGTAATTAGTGTTGCCACCCGAGGTCAGGCTGTTGATGTAAGCGATCGCGTCGGCCTTGTCGGTCCAGACGCTACCACTTTCGGTATTGTGGCCGGCCGAGCTATTGAAGCTGACCACCATGAGCTGATTGACGTTGGCGTCGTTGATGAGATCGATCGCGGCGGCCTTAGCCAGCGCGAGACGGGTAGCGTAGCCGGAGACGCCCGGATCGTCACCCATGCTGCCTGACGTGTCGATCACGAGCACCAGATTGGTGGTCGGGTTGCTGCCTTCAGTGGTGGAAATAGGCCCGTCGTTAGACGCCACCGGTGCGTCGTCGACGATATTGATCGTCAGGTTGGTCGCGGGGTTGGTGCTGCCGTCCGGGTCGGACACCAACACCGCGAACGTCGGTTGCGCCTCGAGCGTCCGGCCGTCGTCGGCGGTGGGACTCTTGAGATAGTTGTCCGACAACGTGTATTTGTAATCGATCTCATGCGCGGTGCTATTCCACCACACTTCGAGGCTGCCACCGTGCGCGTTGTCGTTGATCGTCGCGTGAGTACCATCCAACAGGACAGTCTGGCCACCGACCTTGATCGACGCGACGCCGTCCGGCGCATTCACGCCGATCGAACCGTTCGCAACCGTAGTCGTACCGCCGACACCCGAACCTGCAGGTTCGCCGCTACGCGCCGCAAGCCCCGCTTCGTAGACCGTGTCTGTCGCATCGCCAACCGAAGGTGGCGACACCGTCACGCCCGCGTTCTCGCTCTGGATCGTCAGCGTCGCGTGCGACAGGTCACCGTCGCCATCCTTGATGGTATAGGTGAAGACATCGTTGACGGTACCCGTCGCGGCCGTCGTACGGGTGTAGCTGTAGTGGCCGTCGGCATAAAGCGTCAGGTCGCCGTACTGGCCGTGGATCGATGATCCAACGGTTACGGAGCTGTCGAGGTCCACATGGGTATCACCCTTGATGACGCCGACCACGCCGCCAGCCGGCGCGAACCCGTCCGCACCCGCGATGTCGTTATGCAGCACGCCATGCTGCACATCGACCGTCAGCGTCGTATGTCCGGCCCCGACATCGCCGGTGTCCGCAACCGCCGTCGGAACGTCATCCTTGATGTCGATGACGAGGTTGGCCGTGCCTGTTGTCCCGCTGCCGTCCAGAACCGTCAGCGCAAACGTATCGCCTGGCGAGACGGTGTCGGCGCCGTTGCCCGCGACCGCATCGTGAACCGGCTGCGTCAGCGTGTAGGTGTAGTTCGCATCCCCGGTGACGGAATCGTAGCCGGTGATGGTCAGCGTGCCGTGCGCCGTTCCGCTGGTGAAGTCGAACGTATGGCTGCTGCCGCCGGTAATCGCACCGATGGTAACCAGCGTGCTCGACCCGCCAAGGGCCACCTGCAGTCCCGTAATGTCGCTCGAGCCATCCACGTCGTGCAGATGGATCGTGCCGTGCGCGACTTCGCTGGTCGCGGCCGCGTCCGAACCCGTCGGCAATCCGGCCTCGTCCACCAGGTTGTGGCCATCCACCGGATTGGTCGGCGTCACCGTGATCGTCGGCACATGGTTCGTGCCGGTGATCGTGATCGTCAGATCCGCCTGCGACGTATCGCCATCGCCGTCCTGCATCGTATAGGTGAACGCGTCCGTCAGGGTGCTACCCTTCGGCAGCCCCATGACAGCCGGATTGCTGGTGTCGAGCTGATAGCTGTAGCCGCCGTCCGCATCGAGGGTCAGCGAGCCATACATCAGCGAGATAGAGCCGACCGACGTCACTGATGGATGACCGTCCGCACCAGCAATATCGTTCGAGAGCACGTTGCCGGTCACCGCACCGGAAGCATTCGCGGCAACGCCATTGATGTCCGCAACAGCAGTCGGCACATCGTCAACCACGCCGATCGTGATCGAGCCGTTGACCGTATTGCCGTTCGCATCGTGCGCGGTGTAGCCGAGCGTTTCGACGCCCGGCACCGTGTCCGCGCCGTTTCCGGCCGTCCCGTCATGCACCGGCGATGTAAGCGTGTAGGTGTACGAACCGTCGGACGCCAGATGGAAAATGCCGTACGACGTCGTCTCATAGACCGGCGTGTATCCGGTGGCACCGGCTACATTGAGCTGGCCCGTCACCGTCTCATGGGTATCGGTCGGGTCGCTGCCCGTCACCGTGCCAGCTCCCAGGTCGGGCGAGGTCACAGACGTATCCAGCGCCTTCTCGTAAACCGTCCCGCTCTGGTTGTCGGCCGCCAGCGTCACGTTGTTGACGGTGATGTCGAGCTTTGCCGTCGAGGTGTCGCCGTCGCCGTCCGTGATCGTGTAGACGAAGTGATCCACCGCATTCGCGGTGATCTTGTCCGGATCGGCCTTGTAGGTGTAGGTGCCGTCTGCATGCAGCGTCAGCGTGCCGTACTGGCCCGCGAGACCGCCGAGGTTGCCGCTCACCGGATTCGTCGCGTCCGACCCCGTCGCGACTCCA
>JBQCIZ010000109.1:0-6780 GCA_051953235.1 Nitrobacter sp.
GAAAACGCCGGGCATCCTGTCGGTGCGTGCTGGCCGTTCATTGAAGCGAAATTCACCCAGCTCATTTACGGCTTCTATCCCGAGCCCGAACGCTGGCGGGTCAATCTGACCTTCGCACTGGCTGCCGTGCTGTTGTTGCCGCTTCTGATTCCGCGAATTCCGGCCAAGAGCTTAAATGCCGGCCTTTTCTTTTTCGCGTTTCCGGTCGTCGCGTTTTTTCTGCTTCATGGCGGCGGACTCGATGGCTTCGGCCTGAGCTGGATCACCTCTTTCCTGACCGGACTGGCCGACAGCGTCAGCGGGGCTGGCCGCGGACTTGCGGGTTTCGGCAATGGAGTCGCCGGCATCGGCATCGTGCTCACGCTGCTTGGAAAGCTCATCGCCTTGGTCGGCACAGGCCTGTCATTTGTGCTGCAGCCGCTGGTCTGGCTGCGCGGTCAAATTCAGGCGTCCGGCCAGCCGCTCTGGCTCGACTTTGCCTGCACGGCGGGGATCGTATCGCTGGTGCTGTTTTTCCTGAACGGTGCCTTCCGCACCGGCTGGCGCGCCTTGATGATAAGCCTCGCGATCTTCGTCGGCATCGGGATCGTGATGGCGCTGCTGCATCTGGATCGCGGCGGCCTGCCGATCGTCAGCACCCGCTCGTGGGGTGGATTTCTGGTCACGCTGGTGGTCTCTGTTACGGGCATCGTCGCGTCGATGCCCGTCGGCATGGCGCTGGCGTTGGGGCGCCGGGCCAGTATTCCGCTGATCCGGGTGTTTTCCGTTGCCTTCATCGAATTCTGGCGCGGCGTACCGCTGATCACGGTGCTGTTCTTCGCTACCTATATGCTGCCGCTGTTCCTGCCGGGCAATTTCACCGTGGATGGACTGATCCGGGTTCTGATCGGTGTCGCGCTGTTCACGGGAGCCTATAACGCCGAGGTCATCCGTGGCGGGTTGCAGGCCATTCCGCGCGGACAAAGCGAAGCGGCGAAGGCGCTGGGGTTGTCCTACTGGAAGTCCACCTCGCTGGTGGTGATGCCGCAGGCGCTGCGCCATGTCATTCCCAGCCTCGTCAACAGCTTCATCGCGCTGTTCAAGGATACCACGCTGGTGCTGATCGTCTCGATCTTCGATCTGCTCGGTCAGTTGCGTGCCGCATTCGCAGACCCGACCTGGGCCACTCCGACGACGCTTTTCACCGGGTTCGCATTCACCGGCATCATCTACTTCGTGTTTTGCTTCAGCATGTCCCGATACTCCTTGTTCGTCGAACACCGGCTGAACGCACACCGGCGGAGCTGAGATCAATCATCATGACAGACCCGACTGCCATCGTTTCCATCGCCGGCCTTAACAAGTGGTACGGGAATTTTCACGTGCTGCGCGACATCGATCTCGATGTTTCGCGCGGCGAGCGCATTGTGATCTGCGGCCCGTCCGGCTCCGGAAAATCGACGCTGATCCGCTGCATCAATGCGCTCGAGGAATTTCAGGAAGGCCGGATCGTCGTCGATGGCATCGAGCTTGGCCCGAACCTGCGGCGTATCGACGAGGTGCGGCGCGAGGTTGGTATGGTCTTCCAGAGCTTCAACCTGTTTCCGCATCTGACGGTGCTGGAGAACTGCACGCTGGCGCCGATCTGGGTGCGAAACATTCCGAAGAAGGATGCCGAGGCAGCAGCGATGAAGTTTCTCGAACGCGTCAAGATTCCGCATCAGGCGAACAAGTATCCCGGCCAGATGTCGGGCGGCCAGCAGCAGCGTGTCGCGATCGCGCGCGCGCTCACCATGAATCCGAAGGTTATGCTGTTCGACGAGCCGACCTCGGCGCTCGATCCTGAAATGGTCAAGGAGGTGCTCGACACCATGGTCGATCTCGCCAACGAAGGCATGACCATGCTGGTGGTGACTCACGAGATGGGTTTTGCTCGCGAGGTGGCCAACCGCATCGTGTTCATGGATGCCGGCCAGATCATCGAATCCAACACGCCGGAAAATTTCTTCGCCGCGTCGAAGCACGAGCGGACAAAGCTATTCCTGAGCCAGATCCTGCGCCACTAGGCGCCGGTCGCGAACCGCCGCGCGGCGAGCGATGACTGTCGGGTCAAACCTTCTCGAGCGGAACCGGGATGTTGCTTCGCTTCTCGAGCCATTCCGGGACCGGAAGGTTCTTCGAGCGCATGAACGTCGGATTGAACAGCTTTGACTGGTAGCGGTTACCGGAGTCGCACAGGAT
Source organism: Nitrobacter sp. (assembly GCA_051953235.1). Classification (GTDB taxonomy): domain Bacteria; phylum Pseudomonadota; class Alphaproteobacteria; order Rhizobiales; family Xanthobacteraceae; genus Nitrobacter. The sequence continues at coordinate 2,221 of JBQCIZ010000109.1, forward strand.
CGTCACGATGGTGTGGCCGGGGCCGAGTTGCTTTGCGAGCTTGATGGCGCCGGCGACGTTGACGCCTGTCGAACCGCCGAGGCAAAGCCCCTCGTGCTCAAGCAGGTCGTAGATCACCTTCACCGCTTCCTCGTCCGAAATCAGAAACGCGTCATCGACCTTCGCGGTTTCGATGACCGGCGTGACGCGACCGAGCCCGATCCCTTCGGTGATCGAGTCGCCGGGCGTCGATTTGGCCTGACCATGTTTGAACAGTTCGTACATCGCGGCGCCGTGCGGGTCGGCACAGGCGGTCGTGATATTCTTGTTCTTTTCCTTCAGATATCTCGTGGTGCCGGCGAGCGTGCCGCCAGTCCCGACCGAGCAGATGAAGCCGTCGATCTTGCCGTTGGTCTGTTCCCAGATCTCGGGGCCCGTGGATTCGTAGTGCGCTTTTGCGTTGTCGAGATTGTTCCACTGATCAGCGAACAGAACGCCATTCGGCTCGTTTTTGCGGAGCTGATCGGCCAGTCGCCGCCCGATATGCTGATAGTTGTTCGGATTGGCATAGGGCAGGGCGGGCACTTCGACGAGCTCGGCGCCGCACAGCCGCAGCATGTCCTTCTTTTCCTGGCTTTGGGTTTCCGGAATGACAATGATCGTGCGATAGCCGCGTGCGCTGGCGACGACGGCAAGTCCGATGCCGGTATTGCCGGCGGTCGATTCCACCACGAGCCCGCCGGGCTTGAGCGCGCCGCGCTTCTCGGCCTCGAGGATCATCCATTTGCCGGCGCGGTCCTTCACCGACTGGCCCGGATTCATGAACTCGGCCTTGCCGAGAATGGTGCAGCCAGTCGCCTCCGAGGCATGGTTCAGTTTGATGAGCGGCGTATTGCCGATTGCTTCGACGACGTTGTTGTTGATTTTCATGGAGGCAAAATCTCAGTGCTGCGGGTTTCCCCGCAACCCTAGTTGACGGGGGAACACGGCACAAGTCGGGTAGGCACGCTCGCCGACGGCGGCGACCGTTGCCGTTCGCTAGGCGTCCTTTGCGAAAACGACTTGCCGGACATCGATATTCCCGGAGCGGAAGCCGGCCTCGCAATAGGCGAGGTAGTATTCCCACAGCCTGCGAAATCGATCGTCGAAGCCCATCGGAGTCAGATTTGGCCACGCCGCGCGGAAATTGGTTCGCCAGGTGGCCAGCGTCTTGGCATAATCTTGCCCGAAGATGTGCTCGCGGATAACGGGGACACCGAAACGCTCGCCAAACGATTTCAGGATTTGCGGCGACGGCAACATTCCGCCGGGGAAAACATATCGCTGGATGAAATCCACCTCGCGGCGATAGGTCTGAAAGAACCGGTCCTGAATCGTGATGGCCTGAATTCCGGCGAGGCCGCCCGGCAACAGCCGGTCGCGGAGTTGTGAGAAATACTTTGGCCAGAATTGTTCGCCGACGGCCTCGATCATCTCGATCGAGACGATGCGATCGTACTGACCGCGCTCGTCGCGATAGTCCTGAAAACGGATATCCACCCTGTCGCTGAGACCCGCGGCCTCGATTCGTTGCCGCGCAAAATCGCATTGCTGTTGACTGATGGTCAGCCCCACCACGTGCGCATCGTAAGTCTTGGCGGCGTACTCCGCGAACCCACCCCAGCCGCAGCCGATCTCCAGCAGCTTCTGGCCCGGTTGCAAATCGATCGCCTCCGCCAACCGGCGATACTTGTTGTGCTGCGCTGTCGTGAGATCGGGTGTGTCGTCTTCGAACAGCGCTGAGGAATACGTCATGCTGGGATCGAGCCATGCCGAATAAAAGGCATTGCCGAGATCGTAATGGGCATAGATGTTGCGGCGGGCCTGACGCCGCGTGTTGCGATTGAACCAGTGCCTCACGGTCTGGACGAAACGCATCAAGGGATTGTCGGCGAGCATCGCCTGGATCAGATCGTGATTGACGCAAAACAGATACAGGAATTCGGTGAGATCAGGGGTATCCCACTCGCCGTTGAGATAGGCCTCGGCAATTCCGATATCGCCGCCATTGAGCAGCCGCGATGCAAAGCTGTAGCTCGTGATCGTCATCGCCGCGGCGGGACCAGGCTCTGCGCCGCCGAGCCGAACGGTACGGCCGTCGGGCAGGGTGACATCCAGCGTGCCGCGCCGAAGCCGCGATCCGAAGCCGAGTGCCAGGCGCACCATGCGAGGCAAATCCGACAACGCGGTATCCACATTCTCGGGGGTTATGGTGATGGGGTCAGACATGGCGCATCCATCAAAGCCGCTGCGATTTCGGTCCAAGTGAAATCCGGCTGAGGATCGAGTCCAGATCCAATTTTCACCGGACCGGAGCGTCTTTTGGAGAACCTGAAATATGCCCGCCTGAAAACCGCCCCCGACTAGTATAGGCAGTGTGGCCGTCTGTCGCCAAGCTGGGATCGGCGGGTTTTGTGCGGGGCACAATGCGCACCCCCTTGCGCCAGAGCCGCAGAGCCTCCCAGTGGATTGCTGCGAGGATTTTGAGGGTTACCAAGGGAAGCGAGACGAAGGCCCGGAGCAGGGCTGCTGTCGTCAGTGCGCTACACTTGCCGCTAAATGTTGCGGCGAGAAGGGGCCCTTGCGCATCCGTTTCCAGGATACGCACCTTGACGGTGTCCCGTGGTTCCGAGATCCGGAAATGGTATTGCATCGCCATGTTGATGAAGGGCGAGACATAGAACAGCTTGCGCTGCTGCTGGCGGATACCGGCGGCGCTGACGTCGTCCGGCATAACGGGAAGTACATAGGCGTGGATCTCGCCGAACGTGTTGCGCACTTCATAGATCAGCAGGGCAAGCGTATCGTCGGTGCCATAACAAAAGTAGATCGACAGCGGATTGAACGTATAGCCGAACAGCCGTGGACAACACAGCAGCAGAACCCGTCCGCCGGCCAGATCGATGCCATGATCGCCGGCGCATCGTTGCGCATAGGCGCGGAGCGGCGATCCATCGCGATCGCCATGATCGGACTCCCGGAAGCTGTAAAGCGCAGCACGATTGACGCCGAACAGAGGCGACTGACGGTTGGCGTCATCAAGGCGATCGAGGTCGATCAGCACGTTCATGACACGGTAGCTGAAGCGGTGACCGACAGGCTTCAGGCGCGCGTGCATGACATTGCCGAAGTACAGCGCGGCGGCTCGATCTTGCCCGTTTTTGGAACGCTCGCCGTCCATGGTTATTCCGCAGCCTCCGCAAACCTGGATGAAGGGGTGCGCCAGGGCACCGGCGCTCCGAGCGACTCCGCGATTGCCAGGCCGGATCGCAGTCCGTCCTCGTGAAATCCGTCGCCGGTCCATGCGCCGCAAAACGACGGCCGGGGGTGCCCCTGAATTTCGTGCAGCCGCTTTTGAGCGGCAAAGGCCGCTGCATCATATACCGGATGATCGCAGATATATTTTCCGAAGGTCAGGGCTGCGTCGGGTTCGAATGGCGGGTTGAGACTGACGAACAGAGGCTTGCGTTCGTCGATTTCTTGAAGCCTGTTCATCCAGTAGGTCACTGCGACATCGTTGAGCGCATCATCCCGCCGCTGCCAGCGCAGAAAATTCCAGGATGCCCAGGCGCGCCGCCGCTTCGGCATCAGTCGGATGTCGCGATGCAGATAGACCACGTTCGGAGCGAAGCCGATATCGCCGAGCACCGCGCGCTCTTGTTCGCTGGGATCGGCGAGCATCGCGAGAGTCTGGTCGCTGTGCGATCCGATCACGACGTGATCGTAGATCTCGGCATGGCCATGACTGTCCCTGACAACAACGCCGTTTGGAGTTCGGGTGATCGAGGTGACAGCACATCCAAGTCGGATGTGATCACGGAATGCGCATGTCAGTTTCTCGACGTAACGCTGGCTTCCACCCTTGACGGTGCGCCAGACCGGCCGGTCGTACTGAAGAAGGCGGTGATTGTTGAAGAACGCGACGAAATTCTCGGCCGGGAAATCGAACATCCGCTCGACCGGCATCGACCATATCGCCGCTCCCATGGGCGCCAGATAGTCGGTGAGCAGGCGAGGAGAGAACTGGTGAGAGGTGAAGTATTGACCGAGTGTCACGCCGCTGAGCTTACCGCTCCGGTAGTCTTCGACGCTTCGCTGGTTGAATGTGAGGATGTCGCGCAGCATCCGCAAATAGGAAGGCGACAGCAGATTGCGGGGTTGGGCGAAAAGGCCTTTGGCCGTATCGCGCCAGGTGTCTCCACCGCCCTTCCATTCGAAGCGTCCGCCGTTCGCGGAGACGGCGAAGCTCATGCAACTCGCGACAGTTTCGACTCCGAGATGCTGGAACAACGCTGTCAGGTCAGGATAGTTAGGTTCATTGTAGACGATAAAGCCGGTATCGACCGAGATCGGTTCGCCGTCGTAGTCGACGATAACCGTGTGGCTGTGGCCGCCGACGCGAAGTTCGCGCTCGTAGATTGTGACGGGGTAACGCCTAGACAACGCCCAGGCGGCCGCGTTGCCGGCGATTCCCGTCCCGATGACTGCGATGCGCATTCCAATCCCCTTGATCCGAGCCGACTGAGATACGGATCGAGGGGC
>JBQCIZ010000110.1:0-7697 GCA_051953235.1 Nitrobacter sp.
CATCGCCGGTTCGCCCTGCTAAACGACCCCCCGTCCCGCAAGGGATTTCCGGATCAGTTTCGGGCGATTAGCTCAGTTGGTAGAGCAGCTGACTCTTAATCAGCGGGTCGTAGGTTCGAGCCCTACATCGCCCACCATCCACTCCATGGTTATCGAGTTTGCGGCGCTGTCGCGACGGAGCGTGTCGACACGATGCTGACCGCTGCGCCGCACAGTCGCTCGTAAGGCTGCCGGAAGTGGAGCAGCTAGTGTTCGGCGATGGCTTCCGTCTTGATCGCCAGCTTGACGGAGTGCCGACGCGCATAAAGATGCGCGCCGACCTGAACCACAATGAGCAGCACCGATGCGGCTACAAAGAATGCGCTGATAGGGCGGCTGACGAATGTTGTCAGATCGCCATGGGACAATTGAAGCGCGCGGCGGAAATTTTCCTCGACCATCGGGCCGAGAACGAACCCGAGCAGGATGGGCGTGATCGGCAGCCGCAGCTTCATCAGAATGGCGCCCGCGATCCCGAAGAACAAGACCTCGACCACCTGAAAGACGCTGTTGGTGGTGCTGAACACGCCCACGGCGATGAAGAACAGCGCCGACGGAAACAAGTAGCGATAGGGCACCTGCAGCAGTTTCACCCAGACGCCGATCAGGGGCACGTTGAGGATCAGCAGCAGCACGTTTCCGATCCAGAAGCTTGCGATCAGGCCCCAGAACAGGTCGGGATGTTCGGAGATCAGCTGCGGGCCCGGCGCGATGCCCTGGATCATCAGTGCGCCGAGCAACAGCGCCATCACGGAATCGCCGGGGATCCCGAGACACATGGTCGGGATGAAGTCGACCTGGGTCTTGGCGTGAGAGGACGCTTCCGGACTCGCCACACCCTCGATCGCGCCCTTGCCGAAGCGTTCGGGATCGCGCGCGATCTTGCGCTCGAGCGCGTAGGCGATGAATGTCGTCACCGTAGGCCCGGTGCCGGGCAGGGCGCCGAACAGGGTGCCGACCAGGGTCCCGCGCAACATCGGTGCGATGGATTGCCGGAGTTCGCTCTTGCTCGGACGCATGTCGCGCCATCGGATTCTTGCGCCGCTGCCGACAAAGGCCGCGCGATTGACGTTGAGAAGGAAATCGGCGACGCCGAACAGGCCCATGCAGATCGCCACGAGGCCGACACCGTCGGCCAGTTCCTGCAGGCCGAACGTGAAGCGGACGACGCCGGTGTCCACGTCGGTGCCGCAGACGCCGCACAACATGCCGATCAGCGTCATGGCGATCCCCTTCAGGGGCGAGCCGCCGCTCATGGTCGCGCCGGCGATCAGTCCGAGCAACATCACCGAGAAGACATCGCCCGGGCCGAACTTGAACGCGAGTTTTACCAGAACCGGCGAAAAGAAGATCATCACGAGAATGCCGACCGATGCGGCGAAGAACGATGCCAGCATGGTGATGCCCAGCGCCGCGCCGCCGCGACCCTGCTTGGTCATGGGATAGCCGTCGATGCAGGTCACGGCATGGGGCGGATGGGTCGGAAGGTTGAGCAGGATCGCTCCGATCGCGCCGCCGTAAATGCAGCCATAGAAGATGCCGGCGAGCATCATCAGTGCCGGCACCGCATGCATGACGAAGGTGAGTGGCAACAAGATCGAAATGGCGGAGAGCGCGCCGAGGCCGGGAAGCACGCCGACCATGTTGCCGACGAGCACGCCGAAGAAGGCCCACATCAGGTTATGCGGCTGAAGCGCGATGCCGAAACCGTGCCCGAGGTCGATAATGGCTTGCTGAAACATGGCCTAGCCCCACGTGAACAAGGGCATTTGCAACTGCAATGCCCACCAGAACACCACGATGCTGACCACCACCATGGCGGCCGCCAGCGCTGCGGCCTGCAATGCCGAGTTATTTCGGTCGCCCATCGCAGAGATGAAGACGAGCGCAAAGGTCGCAATCACCAGCCCGCCGTAAATGCCGAGGACCGCGAAAGCCAGCGTGCCGGCGATGATGCAAATCCATCCGCGCCAGTCGATGGAGGAGCCGTCGTCCTTGTCGCGGGTTTGAAAGCCGGCCGCGGTGATGGCCATGCCGACCAGCGCGAGCAGGGCGCCGATCCCGGTTGGAAACATTCCGGGGCCGATATCCGACAGCCTCCCGACCGGGTACTGCAGTCCCTGAAAAACCGCGCCAGCACCGATCAACAGCACAAGCAGGCCGCTGATCAGTTCGCGTCTCTGGCCTATGATCGACAGCATCGATCCTCCCCTGGTCCGGTCCGCGACGGGCTCACGGTCCTCTGGTTTTCCCCCACGGCCGCCTCTCGCGTCCTGCTCTTTCGGCATTCGACGCGGAATGGCGGATCCAGCTTATTCGGTCTGACGGAATGCGACCACCACACGTCCCCGGGTGCGGTTATCGACAAGACGCTGAAATGCCTCCGGCAGATCCTGAAGGCCTATCTCGCGCGCGATCGTCGCAAGGTGTCGCGGCTTGAGATCGCTCGCGATGCGCCGCCAGATCTGTTCGCGCAGCGCCATCGGGCTATTGGCATAGACGCCGATCAGGCGAACGCCGCGCAGAATGAACGGAAGGACCGTCGTGTGAAGCTCGGCCCCGAGCGCGTTGCCGAATGCCGCGATGGTGCCGTCCGGCCGCATGGTCCGCGTCAGCCACGCCAGGGCTTCGCCACCGAGGGAATCGACGGCGCCGGCCCAGAGAGGCTTTTCAAGCGGCTTGCCGCTGGATTCGATCGACAGCCGATCGAGAATCTCGCTGGCGCCCAGCCGGCGAAGATAATCGTGCTCATCCTGTTTCCCGGTGATGGCTGTCACGGCGTAACCGCGCGTCGACAGCATGTCGATTGCGACACTGGCGACGCCGCCGGTGGCGCCATTCACGACGACAGGCCCTCGCGACGGATCGAGACCGTTCAATTCCATCAGATGAATCGACAAGGCGGCCGTATAACCGGCGACGCCGATGACGGCGGCATCCTTCAGCGTCAGACCCTCGGGCAACGGCATGACCCAATCGCCCCTGACGCGGGCATACTCGGCATGGCCGCCGTCGTGATCGACGCCGATACCAAAGCCGTGAACGATGACGCGGTCGCCGCTCTTGAACCTGTCATCGCGGCTTTCGGTGACCGTGCCGAACAGGTCGATGCCGCCGATCCGGGGATAGTCGCGAATGATCTTGTTCCGCCCCAGTCCCGCCAGGGCGTCCTTGTAGTTGACACTGGAGAAGGCGTTGCGGATCACCACGTCGCCCCGAGACAAATCGTCGATGGACATTTCGGTGACGCGGCCGGCGATCGCATCGCCGTCGGCAAACAGGCGATAGGCAGCGAACTTCATTCAGCCAGCTCCGGTTCAGCAACGTTGTGTTGATTTCGGTCGAGATACGGCGAGTCCGCGATCGACCACGAAGGCTGACGTTCCATCCGGAACACCTGCCGGAGATGAACCTCGTCCGGCCCATCGCCGATGCGCAGCAATCGGCCCCAGGCGAGCGCCTGATGGATCGGGGTATCGTCGGAGCCGCCCATGGCGCCGAAGACCTGCATGGCGCGGTCCGCGATCCGTTGCAGCATGGCCGGAACGACGATCTTGACGATGGAGACGTCGCGCCATGCGCCGTGATGTCCATCGCGATCGAGCAGCCACGCGCAGCGATAGGTCAGCAGGCGCGCCTGCTCCAGTTCGACGCGGGAGTGGGCGATCCAGCTTTGCACGGTGTCGTATTCGATCACGGCGCGCCCGAAGGCCTTGCGCTCCGCCGCACGCGCCATCATCAGTTCTATCAGCACTTCGCATGTTCCGATCGAGCGCATGCAGTGGTGCAGGCGGGCAGGGCCGAGGCGAACCTGGGCGACCTTGAAACCATCGCCTTCCTGGCCCAGCAGGTTTTCAGCCGGCACGCGAACTGAGTCGAACTCGAGCTGGCCGATCGGGGCCACGTAGTCTTCACAACCCATCCAGCGCAACGGCCGGATCAGGCGGACGCCTTTGGCGTTCATGGGCACGATGATGCAGCTATGGCGCTGGGTTCGCGCCGCATCCGCGTCGCTGACGCCCATCACGATCAGAAAGCTGCAATCGGGATGCGCCGCGCCGGTGATGAACCATTTCTTGCCGCGGACAATGTAGTCGCCGCCGCTGCGGGTGATGGTGGTGGCGATGTTGGTGGCATCCGACGACGCGACGTCCGGTTCGGTCATGCCGAAGGCTGAGCGGGTTTCAGCATTCAGCAACGGCTTGAGCCAACGCTCTTTCTGGGATGGCGTCGCACAGTTTTGCAACGCGATGATGTTCGGGACGTCCGGCGGCTGACAGTTGAAGACTTCCGAAGCCCAGGGCAGCCGGCCCATGATTTCGGCGAGCGGCGCGTAGTCGAGGTTCGAAAGGTGGGTACCGGGCTCGTCATCGGCGAGATCCGGCAGGCCGAGATTCCACAGACCCGCGTCGCGTGCCTTCCGCTGCAGGTCACGCATGAAGGACGGGCGCTGATGCCGCCGAACGGCGCGCAGCCATTCGCCGTGGCGCGGCAGAATCTCGGCATCGAAAAAGTCCTGGAGGCGGTCACGCCAGGTCCTGGATTTCATGGACAGATCGAAATCCATCGACCCGTTCCTCCCATATTGTTTCGATATATTGAACGATAGCCTATAAAGTTTCTGACATATTGACAAGGGGGCCTGATATCTTCAATGTTCTCCCATGGCGCTCCGCTCCCCAGACATTGACGATGGACAACCGGCAGCTTTTCCCGAGACCGGCCGGGGGGGCACCGATCCGGGTTTTGCGACGACGCTGGCAAACGGCCTCGGAATTCTGGAAGCATTTCGGAATTCGACCGGGCCTCTCTCGAACAGCGAGATCGCGCAGCGGACCGGCCTCTCGCGTCCCACGGTTTCGCGACTGGCCTATACCCTGGAAGAGCTTGGCTACCTGCGCCGCGACAGCAACGGCCGCTACGAGCCCGGCGTCGGCATTTTGGCCATTGCCTATCCCTTGCTGGCGGGGCTGAAGCTTCGCCAGATGGCGCGGCCGTTGATGCGGGAATACGCAACGTTTGCCGGCGGTACCGTTTCGATCGCAACTCCGTTCGGGCTGGACTTCATTTATCTGCAGACGCTGCGGATGAGCGACACCGCTCCGCATCTGCCGGACATCGGATTCACCTCGGCCTTGGCGCCGACGGCGTGCGGCCGTGCGCTGCTGTCTCTGTACACCGACGAGGAACTCCAGGCCTACATCTCGGAAATGGAAGCGAAGCGGCCGGAGGAATGGCGCGCGATCAAGGATTCCACCTTGGCGGCAATCGAAAGCTGCCGCGAGCGCGGATTTGCGACATCGATCGGTGAGTGGCGTCCCGAAATCCACGGCGTTGCGGCGCCGCTCTATCGGACCGAGGACGGCCAGTGTCTGGCGGTCAATTGCGGCATCCCGTCTTATCGATTTAGCCCGGAGCAGGTCGAACACGACTGCGGTCCGCGCATGCTGGGACTGGTGAGGAGCATGCGCGCTTTTGTGACCGGGCAATGAGGAGGCCGGCTTCTTTTTGAAAGGCGGCTGCTTCGGCGGCCGCCGTAATCGACAGAATGAAAAAATTGAAAGGGAGGGATAAATAATGTTTCGACTGACGAGTGCGTTAGCAGCGGTTGCGTTATGCATGGCCGCAGGCGGCTCCAGCGCCGCGACGTCATTTCCGGACAAGCCGATCCATCTGATCGTGCCGTATCCCGCAGGCGGTATCGTGGACATCGTGGCGCGAACGATTGCCGATCAGGTGTCGCGGGACTGGAATCAGCCGGTCATCGTCGAGGACAAGCCGGGCGCGCAGAGCAACATCGGCACGTCCTATGTCGCACGCAGCGAGCCCGACGGATACACCTGGATCATCAGCGGCCCGGCCATTCTGGCCAATCCCACCATTTATCCGAACGCCGGATGGGATGCGTTGCGCGATTTCAAGTGCGTCGGTCTGTCGGTCTGGAATCAGAGCGTGGCCGTCGTTCCGGCAGGGATGGATGTCAAAACCCTGAAAGACTTCGTCGCCAAGGCCAAAGCCCAGCCCGGTCATCTCAACTACGGCACACCGGGAGTGGGTTCGTCGAACGATCTCTCGGCCAAGAAGTTCTTCCGGGCCGCCGGAATCAAGATGACCACGATCGGCTACAAGGGGCAGCCGCCGGCGCTGATCGATCTGATCAACAATCAGATTCAATTCGAGGTCGTCGCACTGACCCTGGCGCTGCCGCACATCAAGGACGGCAAGATCAAGCCGCTTGCGACGCTTACGCATACGCGGATCAAGGAATTGCCCGACGTTCCGACCATCGAAGAGGCCGGTTATGCCGACGCCGCATTTGTGCCGTGGTATGGCATCTACGTGCCGGCAAAAACGCCGGACGATATTGTCAAGACGATCAATGCCGGGATCAGCAAGGCTCTGGAAAATCCGACCGTCCGTGATCGGCTCGCGAAATCGGACATTCCGGGCAAGCCGATGTCGGTCGCGGAACTCGCTGCATTGATGAAGACGGACGAAACGGCTCTCGCCGCCGTCGCCAAGGCAACGTCGGGCTCCAAATGACGTCTGCGATTTCTCTGCGGACCGAATTGTGCCGCCGTCTCGGGATCGATGTTCCGATCTTTGGCTTTTCGCACTCTGTCGACGTCACGGTAGCGCTGGCGGAGTGCGGCGGCTTCCCGGTCTTTGGGGCCGCCCGCGAAACGCCGGACCGGATCGCCGAGGATATCGCGACTATTCGTAAACGTATCGGCCGCCGCCCGTTCGGCGTCGATCTGATGTATCCGAAACTCGCCGGCGACGAGCCGGATCGTCAGACCGCTTATGCCAAGACGCCGGCGGCGCACCGGGCGTTTGTCGATGCGATCCGCGTCAAGTACAACGTGCCGCCCGCCGGCGCCGGAAATTTCTTCTCCTCGCAGATCCGCAATCAGGAATTCTTCCGCGCCCAGACCGAGGTCGTGCTGAATTCCGATACGGATGCGGTGGTGACCGCGGTGGGTTTGCCGGCGGAGGTCATAACCCAGGCCAAGGCGCGCGGTAAAACCACGTTCGCCTTGATCGGCGCGGCGCGCCATGCTGCCGCGGCGCGGGCGGCAGGCGTCGATATTCTGGTCGCCCAAGGCTATGACGCAGGCGGCCACACCGGACCGGTCGGAACGTTCACCCTGGTGCCGCAGATCGTCGAGGCGTCCGGTGGCTTGCCCGTACTTACGGCCGGCGGCGTCGGTTGCGGCCGCCAGATCGCGGCATCCTTCGGGCTCGGCGCGCAAGGCGTCTGGCTCGGCACGGCGTGGCTTGCCGCGCGCGAGCATCACACGCCGCCGGTTCTTCTTCGCAAGGTGCTCGAGGCGCGAAGCGAGGATACCGTGCTGACCCGCGCGCACAGCGGCAAACCGTGCCGCGTCCTGCGCAGCGCGTGGTCGGAGGAATGGGCTGCGAAGGACGCGCCGGACGCATTGCCGATGCCTTATCAGCAGGCCTTGATCGGGGACGTTCTGGCGTCGGTCGAGGAGCACGAGATCGCGCCGCTCGTGTACGAGGCGGCGGGGCAGAGCGTTGCCTGGTTCAACGAATTGTCCAGCGTGCGGGACATCGTCACCCGCCTGACCGACGAAACCCTGACGGCGCTGAACGAGATGCGTGGCCTGCTGCAAAGGCAGCCAGAGCATGTCGGC
>JBQCIZ010000111.1:0-9821 GCA_051953235.1 Nitrobacter sp.
GCACGGCCGCGCGTCAGTTGCGGGACCCGGTCGCCATAGCTTGCGACGAAGAACAGGAACCCGATGTAGCCGAAGCCGGCTGCGATCACGCCCCAGTCGTGCAACATTGCGATCGATCCTCCCGGAGGCATTGCCTTAAGACCGGCCTCAAGACCTGCCTTGGGTTTGCCCCATAGGCGTCCCGGCCGAAATCTAGCGCCTTGCAGGCCCTCACGCGACAGCGATGTTGGCTCGCGCCGCGGGCGCGGCAAACGTCGTTAAATCCAGCGTGGTGCGAGGAACATGGCGAGCGCGACGATCAGCCATGCCGCGAGCCCGCCCAGCACCGCGAGCCGGTAATCGACATGCCCGATCGCGACATGGCAAACCGCAAGGAACGCGAGATAGGCCGGGATCGTCTTCGCGCCCGCAAGACACGCTTGCCGAAAGCCGCCGGCATCGCCCTTGGCGCCGACCACGAGCAGGGCGATCAGCGCAAACGTCGGAAACAGCGGCAGGATGCCGGGCAGCGTGTTGCCTCGTTTCGAGAGCCATACGATCGCTGCAGTCATCAGACCTCCGATGATGCCTTTCCAGACGATATCCATTTGCGCCCTCTTTTCTGCCCGCCGGTTCAGGCCAAGTCCTGGCTGCCTAGCCAGCATGATTTGCGCACCACTGCGAATCAGCCTATACACGTATAAGTTGTTATATTCATCGAACTCAATTCATGGGTCCGCCGATGGGGCAACTGTTGTCCTTTTCTGCCGAAACCCCGGTTTTTGTGGTCGACGACGATCTGTCGGTCCGGGAGGCGCTGGCGCTTCTGCTCAAAATCGAAGGCTACACGCCGCAATGCTTTGGCGATGGAGCCTCGTTCTTGGAGGCGGTTCGAAGTGCATCGCCGGCCTGTGTCATCCTTGACCTGCACTTGCCGGGCGGTTCCGGACTTGAGGTGCTGCGGAATCTCGCGGCTGCGCGGTTTGCTGCGCCGGTCCTGGTCATCTCCGGCGGGGCAGATGTCGCCACGGCCGTCGAGGCGATGAAGTTCGGCGCGCTCGATTTTCTGGAGAAGCCGTTTTCCTCGGAAGCAATCATCGACCGGGTTCGCGCCGCGGTGAAAGTGTGGCGTGAATCGCATGGCGGCGAGATCGACGGGCTTGCCAATTTTTCCGGCCGCCACCTTTTGACATGCCGGGAGCGCGAGGTTCTGGCTCAGGTCGCCAAAGGTGCGTCGAACAAGGAAGCGGGGCGGCGGCTCGGCATCAGTCCGCGCACAGTCGAAGTTCACCGCGCCCGGATCATGGACAAGCTCGGCGCCAGGAATGCCGCCGATCTCATGCGGATCGTGCTGTCCGACACGAATGGGCGGTCGCGGATGTCCGCGTCATAGAAGACTGCGTGCGATAGCTATTCCGCGGCGAGCGATTTCGCCCGCAGCGGCAGGTCGAGACGTTCCCATACGTGCAGCAGCGCTTCCGCCAGTTGATCGATCAGCACGTCGTCGTGATAAGGCGATGGCGTGATCCGCAACCGCTCCGTGCCCTTGGCGACGGTCGGATAGTTGATCGGCTGGATGTAGATGCCGTGATCTTCCAGCAGCATGTCGGAGGCACGTTTGCAGCGCTCGGGATCGCCGACGAACACCGGAACGATGTGAGTGTCGCTGGACATCACCGGCAGACCTGCCGCGATCAGGATCGCCTTGGTGCGCGCGGCGCGTTCCTGATGGCGCTCGCGCTCCCAGGCCGATGATTTGAGATGACGGATCGCCGCGGTGGCTGCCGAGCAGATCGCGGGCGGCAGCGATGTGGTGAAGATGAAGCCCGGCGCATACGAACGCACGGCATCGATGATATTGGCATTGCCGGCGATGTAGCCGCCGAGGCAGCCGAACGCCTTGGCAAGCGTGCCCTCGAGCACGTCGATGCGGTGCATGACACCATCGCGCTCTGCAATGCCGCCGCCGCGCGGGCCGTACATGCCAACCGCGTGCACTTCATCGACATAGGTCATCGCGCCGTAACGTTCGGCGAGATCGCAGATCTTCGCGAGCGGCGCGACGTCGCCGTCCATCGAATAGAGACTCTCGCACGCGATCAGCTTCGGACGATCAGGTCCGGCTGCGCGGAGCAGTTCCTCGAGATGAGCGAGATCGTTGTGGCGGAAGATCACGCGGTCGCATCCCGACTGCCGGACGCCTTCGATCATCGAATTGTGGTTCAGCGCGTCGGAGAGGATCAGGCAGTTCGGAATGAGCTTTGCGATGGTCGAAATGCCGGTCTGGTTGGAAACATAACCTGACGTAAACAGCAGCGCGGCTTCCTTGCCATGCAGATCGGCCAGCTCATGTTCGAGTTGCACCAGCGGATGATGCGTGCCTGCGATGTTGCGGGTGCCGCCGGCGCCGGTGCCGACGCGCGTCGCCGTCTCCACCATGGCGCCAACCACTTTCGGATGCTGGCCCATGCCGAGATAGTCGTTGGAGCACCAGATCACGACGTTGCGCGCGCCTTTCGGCGAGTGCCACGTGGCATGGGGGAACCGGCCCGCGATGCGTTCCAGGTCGGCAAAGACGCGGTAGCGCCGCTCGTCGCGCAGGCGATCGAGGGCGTTACTGAAGAACCTGCTGTAATCCATGACAAAATCCGGAAGACGGCCCGGAGAAGCCGGCCCGTTCGAGGCCCTTTTTAGAGCGTTTCCAGCTTGGCTGTCGAGCCGCAATTCGGCCATGGGGCCGCACGGGGGGCCTGAAATTTCGGTCAAATTTGCTTTAGCGCAAACAAACCTGGAGCGCGGCCGCGCCTGCGATCCGCCCCCGGTGCTCAGGTCGAGCGAAACAGCAATACGCCGTCGTTCTCCTCGGCCGTCAGGCGGCCTTCGACCAGCATGTAATTGACATGCGCGATCAGTTCGCCGGCGGCAAAGCCCATCTGGTGCGCGTCGAGCACGTGCTTGTGGAAGACCACCGGCACCAGTTCCTTGGAGGTCTTGGGGCCGAGCCGGCATGCCTCGGCAATCAATCCGCAGCGCTCCTCGTGATGATCGGCGAGTTGCTTGATGCGGATTTTCAGTCCGTAGAACGGCACGCCATGACCCGGCAGTACCAGCACGTCGTAGGGCAGGGTCGTGGTCAGGCTCGCCAGCGATGCCAGATATTCGCCAAGCGAGTTCTGCTCGGGCTCGACCGCCCAGACGCTGACGTTTGGCGAAATCTTGCTCAGCACCTGATCCGCCGACAGGAACAGCTTGTCGGTCGCACAATACAGCATCACCTGATCGAGCGCGTGACCGCCGCCGGTGATGACCTTGAAGCGCCGCGCTCCGATCGAAATCTCGTCGCCGTGCGACAGCCGATGATAGGACGCGGGCAGGACCGAAACCCGCTTCAGATAATCCTGGCCGCGGCCAAGCAGCTTGTCGGTGAGACCTTCATCCATGCCATGGCGCTGGAAAAACAGCCGTTGGGCGTTGCGCCGTTCCTCGGTGCCGCGGTTCTGGTGATAGACCGATTGCAGGTATTCCACCTGCGACATGTAGAGCGGGCACTTGAAGCGCTCGACGATCCAGCCGGCGAGGCCGACGTGATCCGGATGTGAATGGGTGACGATCAGCCGCGTGATGTGGACGTTGGCCAGCGGTCCCTCGAACAGCGCGGTCCATGCGGCAATCGACTCCTCGTTGCCGAAACCGGAATCGATCATGGCCCAGCCGTCGCCATCGGCGAGCAGATAGACGTTCACATGGTTGAGGCGGAACGGCAGCTTGAGCCGGACCCACAACACGCCCGGCATCACCTCGATGACCTCGTTCGGACCCGGTGGCGTTTCCCAGGGGTACCGGAGGGCGTCGGCGGGACTTACATGGGGGGCTGTTTTGATGTCCATCGTCTCTTGTCGCGGTTTTCCGCTCACCGGCTTAGCGGGACCAGGCCTGCGGCGCCAGCCGAAAAACCGCGTACGGCGGCGACCGGACGGCATGGCTGCTGTTCCCGGTGACGGCGCCCGCGCCAGAGCGGCGCTTGGCCGGGCGTCAGCTAGTGCGAAGTTTTGGGATCGACGGCGTTGTCGAGTTGCGACGAGATTCCGAGACGTCCAAGCAGATCGGCATCGCGCGCAGTCTGCGGATTTTTCGTCGTCAGCAGAACATCGCCGATGAAAATGGAATTGGCGCCGGCCAGGAAACACAACGCCTGCAATTCGTCCGTCATGTATTGCCGCCCCGCGGAAAGCCGCACCACGCTCCGCGGCATCATGATGCGGGCCACCGCGATCATGCGCACCAGCGCAATCGGATCGGGCCGCTCGGCAGTGTCGTTGACTGGAACCGCCTTGACCTCGTTCCACATGTTGATCGGAACGCTTTCAGGATGCGCCGGCAGGTTGGCAAGCAGCATCAGCATGCCGAGCCGGTCGCCGACCTGTTCACCCATGCCGACGATTCCGCCGCAGCAAACCTTGAGCCCGGCCTCGCGCGCATGGGCGAGCGTATCGATGCGATCCTGCATCGTGCGCGTGGTGATGATCTTGCCGTAGAACTCCGGCGAGGTATCGACATTGTGATTGTAGAAGTCGAGCCCGGCGTCGCGCAGCCGCTGCGCCTGATCGGGCGTGAGCATGCCGAGCGTCGCGCAGGTCTCCAGCCCCAGTCCCTTGACGGCGCTGACCATGTCGCAGACCCGGTCGAGATCCTTGTCCTTCGGATTGCGCCACGCCGCTGCCATGCAGAACCGGCTTGCGCCCGCGTCCCTGGCGCGCTGCGCGGTCGCGAGTACCTGCTCCGCATCCATCAGCTTGGTGGCCTTGACGCCGGCGTCGTAGTGGGCGCTCTGCGAGCAGTAACCGCAATCTTCCGGGCAACCGCCGGTCTTGATGCTGAGCAGGCTCGCCGTCTCGACATGATTGGGGTCGAAGTTTCTGCGGTGAATGCCCTGCGCGCGGAAAACCAGATCCGCGAACGGCTGATCGTACAGCGCTTCGGCTTCGGAGCGCGTCCAGTCGTGACGTGGTTGTGATTGTGACAAGAGATCGCGGTCGCCGTCGAACGAAACCGATGCTGAATCCATGTCGCGATTCTCCTGCGTATCCGTTTCGCGACATGTCGCTTTTTGAAACGGTGACCTGCGTGCGTTTCAAATGATATCGCATTCCGATCTATTCGGCTTATCGGAGACGATCACATTCATGCATGAGTCCGGATCGGTTCGATCCGGATTCACTGCGTCAGCAATCATGCAGGAAGGCGGGAGTCAATCCGCCGTGGTCACGTTGACCTGCGGGAGGTATCCGGACGTCATGCCGCCCGGATATTGGAGAGGAAGGCATCGATCTCGGCGCGCAGGGAATCGGCCTCGCTGCGTAACGCGCCCGAGGCGCTCAGCACCATGCTGGCGGCCGAGCCGGCCTCGGCGGCCGCCGTGCTGACGCCGACGATGTTGCTCGACACTTCGCTGGTGCCACCAGCGGCGTGCTGAATGTTGCGGGCGATCTCGCGCGTTGCCGCGCCCTGCTCCTCAACCGCCGCGGCGATCGCGGTGGTGACGTCGTTGATCTCGCCGATGGTGGTGCCGATGTTGCGGATGGCGCCCACGGCCGTCGTCGTGACCTGCTGCATATTGGCGATCTGCGCACGGATTTCGTCGGTGGCCTTCGCCGTCTGGTTGGCGAGACTCTTCACTTCCGAGGCGACCACCGCAAAGCCTCTGCCGGCTTCGCCGGCACGCGCGGCTTCGATGGTGGCGTTCAGCGCCAGCAGGTTGGTCTGCGCGGCGATGGTCTGGATCAGGTCGACGACGATGCTGATACGGCTCGCGTTGTCGGCAAGCCCCTGCATCGTCGAGTCCGTCTCCTTGGCCTCTCCGACGGCCTTGCTGGCGATTTGCGCGGAGGTGACCACCTGACGGCCGATCTCGGAGATCGAAGACGACAGCTCTTCCGTGCCCGACGACACCGTCTGGACATTCACGGAAGTTTCCTCGGCGGCGGATGCCACCGTGCTGACCAGTTCGCTCGACCGGTCGGCCGTTGCCGTCATGCTCTGCGCCGTGGCCTGCATCGAGTTGGCCGAGGTCTGCAGGTTCTCCAGCGCGGTGCGGACGGTGGCCTCGAAGTCGACGATTCGCGCTTCCATGCGGGAAGCCCGCTCGGCCTTGGCGACGCGGTCCTTGTCCTTTTCCGCCGTCATGGAGCGGGCCTGGATCATGCTTTCGCGGAAGATTTCCAGCGAGCTTGCCATCGCGGCGATTTCGTCCTGTTGCCGGCTGCGCGGAATCTCGGTCTCGAGATCGCCATCTGACAGAAGCTGCATCGATCGCTGCAACTGGCTGATGCGGCGCAGGATGCTACGGCCGACGTAAAGCCAGACGAACAGGATGGAGCAGACAAAAGTCAGACCGCCGAGCGCCAGCATTGCCATGGTCGCCAGCGAAATCTTGTGCCGCGCGGCTGATGTCGAGGCCTCGGTCTCGCTCTTCACGCCATCGACCAGTTGCTTGACGCTGATGCCGAGGCCGATGTTGAGCTTCCGCGTTTCGTCGAGAATGAGCTGGCCATAGTCGTTGGCGTCGAGTTCCTTCTGGCGGATCTTGAAGACGCTGGCCTTGCCTTCGCCGAGCGCGAGCAGTTTCTGCGCTGCATCCCGTAGCGTCGCCGTGCTGTTGTTCTTGCCGAGCAGTTCGAGGCTCGATTTGACGCGCTTCTGGGCGTCCTTGAAAGTTGCCTCGATCGGCTCGAGCGAATCACCGCTGCCGGCCGCGAGCGCCGCGGTCATGTCGGAGGCGGCGAGATTCGTGCTGGCGATGACGTTGCCGAGTTGCTCGACGGTTCGCGCGGCTTCGGTGGCGTCGTCCTGCGAGAGATTGGCGGATCCGAGCACGGCATTGATCCGCGCCTCGGCGTCCATCATCGCCGGGCCGGATGCCGCGACAAAAGCGGCCTGGGCCTTGCGTAACTCTTCATATCGCTGCTGATGCCGGGCGCCCGCATCGAGCCGTTCCTTGGCCGCCGAGCCGAGGCTCGTGATTGTGTCCTCGATGTTCTTGACGGTTTCGTTGAGCGCCGCGACGACGGTCTTGTCAGCGCCGAGTTCGATGATCTCGCCGAGCTTGGCGACGGTACTGGCCTGGGTTTCCTTCATTTCCTTGGAGCGTTCCTGCAAGGTGTCCGCGCTGTTCGACGCCAGCAGCGCGGGTCCTTGGCTGGCCAGGCTGGAACTCAGAGCCTCGAGCTGCAGGCTCGCGGCGAGGCGCGGAATCCCTTCTCCGCTCAGGTCCTGCATCATGCCGCCGAGCTGACCGAGCACCATGCCGGCGCCGGCGCTGATCACGATGGCCATGCCGGCGATCGCCGCGAAAGCCGCGAAGAGGCTGCCCCGCACGCCGAGTTGAGGCCGGGAGAATTTCAGACGCGAAAATTTTGGAAGCTTCAGTTTGCCGATCTTGAATGGCAACGCCATGATGTCCCCGCCCACTCGAATTTTTATTCCGGAAGATGCGGGCAGCAGTATCGAGGTACCCGGTTAACAAAATCAGGAAAATTGGACGGATTTTGTAATTTTGATGCGCGACTTTCGGCGCAAACAAAAAGGCCGGCATAACTGCCGGCCTTTCGTCGTTTCGAAATCGTTAAGATTTACGAAGATCAGTACTTCGCGACGACCGGGCCACCCCAGTTGAAGCGATAGTTCAGACCGGCCTTGATCGTGTGCTGGTCGTTGTGGATGTTGCCGACGAAAGCACCAGTCCCATCGAACACGTTGACGTGGCCGAAGTCGTAGTACTGATACTCGATCTTGCCCGACCAGTTCTGGGTGAACATGTATTCGAGACCGCCACCGACAGTGTAGCCGTCGCGACCACCGCTGCCGCCGAAGCCGTTGGAGAAGCGCGAGTCAGCCCAGGCGTAGCCGCCCTTGGCGTACAGCATCGCCGGACCCCAAGTGTAGCCGAGGCGGCCGGTCACCGAGCCGAGGCCGCGGTTGGCGAAGCTCGAGCTGGTGTCGAGGAAGCTGTAGTTGGCTTCGAGGCCCATTACCCAGTTCGGAGCGAACTGGTAGTCGTAACCGGCCTGCACGCCGCCCATGAACCGGCCGTCGTTGCCGGAGGCGAAGCCCGGGGCGAGGATGTTGTTGTCGCCGCCGAAGGCACCACCGACGTGACCACCGATGTAGAAGCCGGTCCAGTTGTAGATGGGAGCTGCGACGTACGGCGGCGCCTTGGTGTAAGGACGCGCGGCGAGATCGGCAGCCAGTGCAGGCATCGTCGCGCCGAGGGCGACGAGGGCCACAGTTGCGAGCAGAATCTTTTTCATTTGTGGTTCTCCAGGAATTTTTGAGCAGCCGTTCGTCGGCTCCGTCGTGCAATCTCTTAGAGCGGTTTTGCGCAAAAAGCTGTCACCGCAAGGTCACAGTCAGAGAGTTCCCAACCTATTGGGGAACCTCAGGATTTGTTGCTTAATGATGCCTTAATCAAACCTCAATGAAGCCTTAATTTCCGGCTCGCTCGGGTTCCATTTCCGGGGGCGGGGAAATCATCTTTCAAAAATGGGCGGCGAGGTTCGGTTTTGATTCCGAAATTGGCGCCTTCGGCAATATTTTTGAACGTTGCGGATCGTGTCAGCGTGATCACTGAACCGTGAAACGATGCCGGTGGCGCCGCCCGACGCCTCATTTGCGGAATTCTGACGAAGGGAATGGTGCTGCCAGACAGGATTGAACTGTCGACCTCTCCATTACCAATGGAGTGCTCTACCACTGAGCTACGGCAGCAAGCCCCGATACGGAATCAGCCTGAATGGGGTCCGCAAGGCGGCCGATCCTTGCCACAAGGGCGGAGGGTGCGCAAGCGCGGGAGCCCGCAAATCCAGCCTTGGCAGCCCTTGATATCAGCGAGGCGCCGCGGCAGCCTCCTTGAGGCGCGCCAGTTGCGGGCCGATCCGGTTGCCCATTTCGTCGCCGAGCGCCTGCAACGCCTTGATCGGCCTGACCATCACCTCGAATTCGATCATTTTTCCGGCGTCATCGAACTTGATCAGGTCGATGCCCTTCAATTGCCACCTGCCGATATTGGCGCTGAATTCGAGCGCCGCGTCGTGCGAGCCGGCTACGAACGTGCGGTGATAGCGGAAATTCTCGAAAACCTGCACGACGGTCGTCAGCACCAGCATAGTCGCGGCATGGCCGGGAATCGGCGCCTGCACGAACGGCGAGCGGAAGACGATGTTGTCCGCGAGCAATGGCGCCAGCAAATCGCGATGAGGCGCGGCGACGAACCGGTGCCAACCAACAAGAGTCTGTTGCGGGGCCGCCGCCAGCGCATATGTTTCCGCCATTCGCGTTTCCTCCAGGGCCACTGTCCGGACACTCAAGCAAAGGCCGCCATGATCGACAAGCCAGACCGGGATCGCAACGGCGGGGATGCAGGACGCCAGGCGCGATTGCGCGCCGCGCTGCGTGAAAATCTCAAGCGGCGAAAATCGCAGTCGCGCGGCCGCGCCGACCAGACGACGGATGAGGAGACTTCCGACCAACGCCGCCGTGCTGACGATGCAGTTGAATGACGTTTCCGCAAAGAGTGCACAGATGCCGGATGTGATCGAGTCTGCCGCGCCCAGCAGCCCTGTCCCGCAGGTCAGGCTGTTTCCGCGCCACGAACAGACATTTCCGGAATTGTCCGCCGTGGAAATCGCGCGCATGCGCCGGTTCGGCGAGGCGCGGAGCTATCGCGACGGCAACTTGCTGTTCGAGACCGGAAAGCCGGGTCCCGGCATGTTCGTCATCCTGTCCGGCCAAGTGCTGGTGACGGAGCGCGACGGACTCGGCCACGTCACGCCGGTCATCAGGCAAGG
>JBQCIZ010000112.1:0-2031 GCA_051953235.1 Nitrobacter sp.
GTTGTCTCCGATCGGCACCTGGAACCGGGGGCCGGCTCCGCCCCCCGGGGGGTGGGGTTGCCGCCGCACGACACCACCGAAACGCTGGCGCGGCTCGATGCCGTGATCGTGCGCTATCAGCCGCGGACGGTAATCGCATTGGGCGACAGCTTTCATGATCGCGAGGCGCATGATCGTCTGTCGGCCGCGCATCGCGCGACGCTGGCAACGCTGCAAGCGGGCCGCGACTGGATCTGGATCGTCGGCAATCACGATCCAGATCTGCCGCGCAATCTTGGCGGCAGCATCGCCAGCGATGTCGGCATCGGACCCGTCGTGTTCCGCCATGAGCCGACCGGCGTGGCCGGCGAGATTGCCGGTCACCTGCATCCGAAAGCGCGCGTCTCGCGGCGCGGCCGCTCGGTGGAGCGGCGCTGCTTCGCCAGCGACGGCGAACGCGCGATCATGCCGGCATTCGGTGCTTACACGGGTGGCCTGAGCATTCGCGACCTGGCCTTCGCAGCGATCTTCAAGTCGCTAGACTTCACCGCGCATGTGCTAGGTGACAACCGCATGCATGCCATCGCCGCGGCACGGTGTTCCTGATTGGCTGTTTGAGGTAACGCCTCAACCACTTCCGTCATTGCGAGCGAAGCGAAGCAATCCAGTCTTTTTTTAAGAGGCTGGATTGCTTCGTCGCTGCGCTCCTCGCAATGACGGGTTATGCCGCTTTCGCCTGCACAGTGTTGCAGAAATCCGCCAGCGTATCGGCAAGCCGGAGCGTCGCGGGGTTGGCGTCGGGCGCGGCCACGAGCGCCATCTCGGTCTTGTCGATCGGCGCAAAACCGTCCGTGGCGGTTAGGATGCGGTGGGTCGGCTGAATGGCCATCTCGGATAGAATGCTGAGCCCGAGCCCTGCGGCCACCGCCGCCTGAATCCCGGCCAGGCTCGAACTCGAATAGGCCATGTGCCAGGCACGGCCCGCCGCTTCGATGGCGTGGATGGCGCCGGCGCGATAGAGGCAGCCGGCGGGAAAGCCGATCAGCGGAATCGAATGCCGCGTTAGATCGACCGGGTGCATCTTGCTGGTGACCCAATGGATGCGCTCCGGCCACACCGCGATGCCGCCCTTCTCGCCGGCCGCGCGCTTCAGCAGCGCCAGATCCAGTTCGCCGCGCTCCAGCGCGCGGCGCAAGTTGGTGCTCTGGTCGGCCTGGACATCGAGCCGCAAGCCCGGCCGGGCGCGAGTGAAATTCGCCAGCAGTTCGGTGAGGCGATAGGCGGCGAAATCTTCCGGAATGCCGAGCCGCACCGCGCCCTCCGCCGCCGGTCGCGCCATCACGTCGCGGGCCTCTTCCGCCAGCGCCAGCATCCGCCGCGCGTAGGAGAGCAGCCGTTCGCCGTCCTCGGTCGGGATCACGGCGCGCCCGGCCCGGATCAGCAGCGGACACCCGATATCGTCCTCGAGGCGCTTGATCTGCTGGCTGACGGTGGATTGGGTCTTGTGGACACGCTCGCCGGCACGGGTGAAGCCGCCGGAATCCACCACGGAAACGAAGCTGCGGAGCAATTCGAGATCGAACACCGGGCAATCCATTCGATTTTCCACTGGAATGGATTTTATCATTTAATTTCCAAATGAAAAGGGGCGGGCCTAAATCGAAGGGCAGGAGATCAACCAAGGAATCCGGTTATGTCCCTCGCCCCTTCGGTCAGCCTGTCCCGCCCCTCGTTCAATTCGCTGCCGCTCACTATCGCGCTGTTCTGCGTGCTGTGGAGCTTCGCCTTCGTCGCCGGCAAGACCGGCGTGACCTATTGCCCGCCGCTGATCCTGCTGGCGGCGCGCTTCACCCTCGCAGGCATCCTGATCCTCGGCTTCGCGGCGCTGCGGCGCGAGACCTGGACGCTGTCATGGCGCGACGTCGCTGTGTTCGCGGTGCTCGGCATCGCCAACAACGCGCTGTACCTCGGCCTCGGCTATACCGGGTTGCAGACGGTGTCCGCCGGGCTCGGCGGGCTGATCGTCAGCGCCAATCCGATATTCACCGCGAT
>JBQCIZ010000113.1:0-2467 GCA_051953235.1 Nitrobacter sp.
TCCGGCGAACACAGCGACATCATGGAAGGCGTCATCATCATCATTGCCGCGGCGCTGATGCTGTATGTCAGCGGCTGGCTGATGGTGAAGCAGGATCCGCGCGGCTGGCAGGATTATCTCGCGCACAAGGCCGACAACGCGCTGGCGCAGGATACCGGCTGGGCGGTGGCGTCGCTCGCATTTCTCGCTGTGTTTCGCGAAGGAGCGGAGACCGTGCTGTTCATCAACGCGCTCGCCACCACCGAGGGCGGCTGGAGCGCGGGGTTGTTCGGTGGACTGCTCGCGGCGACGGCAGGCCTCGTCGTGCTGTTCTATTTCATCAACATGATCGCCCAGCGCATTCCGCTGCGGCCGCTGTTCATCATTACCTCGGCGTTCCTGTTCGCGATGGGCATCAAGTTCATCGGCGAGGCGGTGCAGGAATTCCAGGAGCAGGCCCTGATTTCGGTGACCGATGTAAAGGGTTCGAATTTCCTCAGCACGATCGGTCTGAATCCGAGCCTGGAGGCATTGTCGATCCAGTTCCTGGTGATCCTGTTAGCTCTGGCGAGTTACTCGATCTACCAGCGCAACAACCGTCTCGCGCGCGAAGCGAAGGCGGGTCAGGCCGCCAAGGGTTAAGACGGAAACGTTCAGTCCGACGATGGGATCGCCCGCAAGACATCCCTGAAAACGCCGAACTGCACTTGAAAGGCCTGCCGGCTGTAGTCCTGGTAGTATCCGGCGGTCACCATGACAACGAGATCGAGCTCCGGGACGATACGAATGGATTGTCCGCCTCGGCCAAGTGCGCCGATCCAGTGGACCTGTCGTTCGTTGTGCCGGGCGTGACCGAGCCACCAGAGATAGCCGTAGTCCATGCCGTCGGTGGCCGTGATCTTCCGTGATGTCGAAGTGTCGATCCACGCCTTCGAAACGACCTGCCGGCCGTTCCACCGACCGCCCGCGAGCACAAGCTGGCCGATTTTTGCCATATCGCGCGGCCGCAAGCGCAGCCCGCCTCCCGCATCGGTATCGCCCTTGATCCGCGTCCACTCAAAGCTGGTAATGCCCAACGGCGCAAACAACGTCTCGCGGACGAATTCGTCGAGAGGACGCCCCGTCGCCTTGCGGATGATCGCCGATACGAGTCTGAGCGCTCCGGTGTTGTAGAAGAACTTCTGTCCCGCCGGGGCCGTCATCGCCAGACCGAGCACGTAACGGCAGGGATCCCCAGCCATGTTCATGCGCGCTTCGTCGTTGTTGAAATCGCCGGTGGCCGGAGTGGCTTCCACCCATGTCAAACCCATCGACATGGTCAGCGCGTGCGCGAGCTGGATTCGATCCTTCTCGGGAGAGTGCAAGTCGGACAACTCGGGAAAGAAGCTGAAGATCGGCTCGTCGATACTGCGGATCAGTCCCCGGTCGACCGCAATCCCGACGGCAAGCGACGCAACGCTCTTGGAGACCGACTTCATGTCATGCAGTGTACCGGCGTCGAAGGTGATGTTTTCCACGCGGCGGCCGTAGATGTAGCCTGGGACTTCGTCGGGGCCCTTGAAATAACGCTCGAATGCCAGCTTGCCGCGGCGGGCAATCAGAACGGCATGAATATTGGCATCGCTGGCCGTGAGCCGATCGGCCATCCTGCACAGCGCATCGCGATCAATGAGCTTGTCGTCATCGGCGGAGGCGACAGGCCAGCTATCGTCTCGTGCGACGGGATTGCCGCAACCGCCGGACTGGTCCGCGGACACCGGCAACGCGGTAAACGGTGCCAGCGCAGCTCCGCCGAGAAGTGAGACAAACTGGCGCCGCCTCATTCGCGCGCTCGTTCACGCCTGTTGCGATCCCCCGACCATGGATGATCTTGCCGGGGGCAGCAAGTCTACGCCTAGGTCATGGCCTGATCGAGGTCGGCGATCAGGTCCTCCTTGTCCTCGATGCCGATCGACAGACGAACGATGTCGGGTCCCGCGCCGGCCTTGGTCTTGGACGCATCGTCGAGCTGGCTGTGCGTCGTCGAGGCTGGATGGATCACAAGCGACCGGGTGTCGCCGACATTGGCGAGATGCGAGAACAGCTTGAGCTTCGAGACCAGATTGACGCCGGCATCGTATCCGCCCTTGAGGCTGAATGTGAACACGGCGCCGGCTCCCTTCGGGGCGTATTTGTGCGCGAGCTGGTAGTACCTGTTGTTAGGCAACCCGGCGTAGTTGACCGAAGCAACCGCAGGATGGCTGGAGAGCCACTCCGCAATCGCCTTGGAGTTTTCGCAGTGCTTCTGCATGCGCAACGGCAAGGTTTCGATACCCGTCAGGATCATGAAGGCGTTGAACGGCGATAGCGCCGGACCGAGATCGCGCAGGCCGAGCACGCGGCAGGCGATGGCGAAGGCGAAGTTGCCAAAGGTCTCCTGCAGCTTGATGCCGTGGTATTCCGGCCGCGGCTCGCTCAGCATCGGGTACTTGCCGTCCTTCGACCAGTC
>JBQCIZ010000114.1:0-4178 GCA_051953235.1 Nitrobacter sp.
GGGCGGAATCGCGGTGCGGTCGCCCATCTGGAGAACAGCCGGTGTCGGGGACACAATCCCTGTGAGCAGCAGCGCCAGCGTCGGTGCAGCGTTCGAGGGATAGCGCGTCGTGAAGTCGTAGGCTGCGACGCTGCCATCGGCACGCAGTCCGCCATCGACGTCGATCAGTTGCGCAGTGCCCTTCGGCTCCCAGGCATGTTCCTGTTCACGCGTGAGCTGCACGCGCACCGGCCGCCCGACTGCGCGCGACAGCAGCAGCGCATCGGCGGTGACGTCGTCCGCGCAGTTGCGGCCATAACAGCCGGCGGCTTCCATCCGGATCACGTCGATCTCGGTGTCCGGGCACGACAGCAGCCGTGCGAGGTCGGTGCGGAGAACATGCGGGTTCTGGGTGCCGGACCAGACGCGCACCCGGCCGGCCTGATAGTCTGCGACGGCGCAGGACGGCCCGATCGATGCATGCATCTGATAGGGCCAGACGTAGGTGCGCTTCATCGGCTTGTCGGCCGCGGCTATTTCGTCATCGACGTCGCCCTTGTCAAGCAATGTGCGTGGCGTCGACGGGTTGGCGCGCAGCGCGCTCTTGAGATCGTCGAGGTCGGGCAGCGCGGGCGTCGGCTTCCAGGTGATCTTGAGCAACGCCGCGGCCTTAATGGCGTTTTCCTCCCGCTCGGCAACCACGCCGACGAAATCGCCGATCCGCACCACGGCGACGAGGCCAGGAATATCCCGGACGGAGGATTCGTCGACCGCGATCAGGCTGGTGCCGACGAAATCGCCGGCATCGACGCCTGCATACGGCGGGCGCACCACGCGGCCGTGCAGCATGCCCGGCACACGCACATCGTGAACATAAACCAGTTCGCCGGTCGCCTTGGCGGGGAGATCGACCCGCGGCACGGACTGGCCGACGATCCGATAGGAGTCGGCGGCTTTCACCAAGACATCGTCCGCAAGCTCGAGGCGAACGATGTCGTTTCCGATCAGCTCGCCATAGCTCAGGCTGCGGTTGTCGTGGGTGCGGATCAGCCCATCATCGACGATCAATTCGCTTTCGGGCAGCTCGAGCCGCTTGGCGGCGAGACCAACCAGATATTGCCGCGCCTGCGCCGCGGCCTTGCGCAGCGGCACGGCGGTGACCTGGATGGTCTCGCTGGCGATGGTTGGCCCCTGGTTCGGCGTACTAGACGTATCGCCGAGCACCACGACGACGCGCGCGAACGAGACATCGAGTTCGTCCGCGACGATCTGGGCGAGTGCGGTACGGATGCCGGTGCCGAGATCGACGTGGCCGTTGAACGCAGTGACGACGCCATCCGCCGTGATCTTGACAAAGGTTTCGAAGGTTCCGTTGCTGGCTCCCGCGGGATGGACCACGGACAGCGATCCGGACAACCTGTCCTTGGAGCCGGCGTGAGATGACGAGGTTGCCATCACGTCAAGCTCTCGACGGTGTGTCCGGCCGCGCGCATCGCGGCGCGCATGATCTCCACGTGCGCGCCACAGCGGCAGAGATTGTATTTCAGTGCTTCGGCGATCTCGGTTTCCGAAGGCTGCGGATTGCTTAACAGCAGCGCCTTCGTCGACATGATCATGCCGTTGAGGCAGTAGCCGCATTGCGCGGCTTGTTCTTCGATGAAAGCGCTTTGCACGGGATCGGGGCGTTCGCGGGAGCCAAGCCCCTCCAGGGTGACGATGTCGCGACCGGCGCAGCCACTCACGGGAATGACGCAGGAGCGCGCCGCAACGCCGTCGATGATGACGGTGCAGGCGCCGCATTCGCCGAGACCGCAGCCATACTTCGGCCCGTTCAGTTCGAGATCGTTGCGGAGAACGTAAAGCAGCACTGTGTCGGGTGAAGCGTCAACATCACAGACCTTTCCATTCACGGTGAGGCGCAGAGAAGGCTGGGAGGGGCTCATCGGTGCGATCCGGTCTGCTGCATTGCAAAACGTCGGCTGATCTTGCCAACGATACCGTTTGTATACAAACGTGCAAGCATCAGCGGCAATCGGTCACCCGTCGCCGGTAGTTGCACGATTTATGAACACGAGAGCGAGCAATTGAACTTTTATGCGGCAGGTGCGGCTCGTCGCAGCCGCGCGCTTGACAGATTTCGCGTCTGCGCGCAACATCATTCGTATACGAATGAAGTGCGGCTGCGGATCGCGAGATACATCCCGGACCATTGCTTCATTCCGACTCGTGAGCGCGTTCATGATGGATGACACAACCTCTGCTGCTGCGGGTCAGGCGGACAAGATCCGCTGCGATGCTTGTCCGGTGATGTGTTACATCAAGCCGGGCGCGGCGGGCGCGTGCGATCGTTATGCCAATCATAACGGCGAACTGGTCCGCGTCGATCCCCATGTGGTGCTGGAGCGAACGGTCTCCCACGGCGGACGGCTGGTGCCATTTCAAGCCAGCGGCGATTGGGACGGCAAGATCGTCCATGAACCGGGCGTCTTCGTCACCGCCATCGGTGCGGGCACCACCTATCCCGATTACAAGCCTGCGCCGTTCATCGTGTCGTCGCAGGTCGATGGCGTGGACATGGTCACGGTGGTGACCGAGGGCATCTTCAGTTACTGCGGCGTCAAGGTGAAGATCGACACCGACCGCTACCTCGGCC
Organism: Nitrobacter sp.; assembly: GCA_051953235.1. GTDB lineage: Bacteria > Pseudomonadota > Alphaproteobacteria > Rhizobiales > Xanthobacteraceae > Nitrobacter. Next base: position 2,633 of record JBQCIZ010000114.1, read on the forward strand.
CGGAGACCGCGACGGTCAGGGTACAGGGCGAAGCCGTCGGCCATGTCACGACAGGCGAATACGGTTCGCAGATGCTGTCGCTCGGCGGCGTGCATCATTTGACCGGCGGTTCCAAAAAGGAAGGCCGGGTGACCTGCGACGCGCTAATGGATTTGTCCAACGGCAAGCCGGTGGAAATGACAATCGATGGCGGCGCTACGGTGATCGTCCAGGCCGGATATCCGCCCATCGTCAACGGCGCGCCCGAAGAGCGCATGCGGGTCGGTTGCGGCTCCGCGACGATCGGCATGTTCGCCAAGCAGTGGCAGGGCAAGGTCGATGAAGTCGTGGTGGTTGACGACCACATCACCGGCGTGTTGTCCGAGCATCAGGCCGGTAAGCTGCTCGATATCCCCGATACCGGGATCAAAATGAAGGGTCGCCGCTCCACGCCCGGGCGTTATTTTCAGGTGGCCGATCCCGGAACGGGTTGGGGCGGTACCAACATCGCCGATCCGCTCTCGATCCTCGGTCCGTTCAATCCGAAGGAGGCGCGGCCGGGTCTGCGAATGCTGATGGTCTCGACCACCGGCGAGCATGCAGCGTATTTCGAACTCGACAACTCCTTGAAGCCGGTCGAAAAGCCGATGCCGCCTGCGCTTCAGTCGTCGGTGGAACGGATACAGGAAAACTGCGAACCGGCGTTGTGCACCGTGCTGTTCATGGGCGGTGCGGGAGGATCGTTGCGTGCCGGCGTCACTGACAATCCGGTGCGGCTGACGCGCTCGGTCAAGGACGCGCTGACGTCGGTGACCTGCGGTGGCGCGCCGGTCTATGTGTGGCCCGGTGGCGGCATTACCTTCATGGTCGACGTGACGCGCGTTCCCGAGGGTGCGTTCGGCTATGTTCCGACGCCGGCGTTGGTCGCGCCGATCGAGTTTACGCTCAAGCTGTCCGACTACGCCGCGCTTGGCGGCCATATGGACTATGTGCGGCCGCTGGCGTCGCTGAAAGACAACAACACTGAGGTGCGCCAGCCTCCGCCGCAACTGACCGAACCGAGATCGCGCGCATGAGACGGCTCCCGCAGATCGGATGGCTCGCGGACGGCAGGCGATTGCACCTGCAGGACGGTCCGATCGATCTGATCGTGGAAGCGCATGGCGCTGCTGCTGATGTGCAGATGGCCTACGAGGCTGCGATAGGCCGGTTCACCGGGCTACTGGACGAACTCTGCGCCGAATTGCCTGAGTTGCGGCGGCAAGCACTTCCGGGTCCATGTTCCCTGGAGGGCGTCGTTGCGCAGCGTATGCATGCGGCAGTCGCCCCGTTCTGCGAGGATATGTTCATTACGCCGATGGCTGCGGTGGCGGGTGCCGCCGCCGAGGAAATTTTGGGCGAGATGACCAATTCCGCCCACCTGTCGCGTGCCTATGTCAACAACGGTGGCGACATCGCGCTACATCTTTTTTCGCCGGGCGCGCAATTCACCGTCGGTCTGGTGGACCGTCCCGATAGGCCGACACTGATCGGCACAACGCGCATTGAAGCAGTCGATTCTTCGCGC
>JBQCIZ010000115.1:0-18108 GCA_051953235.1 Nitrobacter sp.
ATTCCGACCGTGCTCGACGGCGACGTTGCCGATGCCGAAATCTTCGAGCGTCTGCTGCCGCTGACCGATCATGCGGTGTTCTCCGAGCCCGCGCTCGCCGCCTTCGCAGGCACGGCGGGCGACGAGGCGCTTGCGAAACTCGTGCGCTTCGGTTGTCGCGTCGTGGCGGTCACACGCGGGCACGACGGTGTGAGCTGGGTCGAGAACGGCGGTCTGCATCGGCAGCCGGCGTATTCAGTCGATGCCGTCGATACCACCGGTGCCGGTGACGTCTTTCACGGCGCCTACGCCTTCGCGCTCGGCGCGGGTCTTGCGACCGGCGACGCCATGCGGTTTGCGGCAGCGACCGCCGCGATGAAATGCCTGCACGCCGGCGGGCGCGCCGGAATTCCCTCCACCCGAGATAGTCTTGCCTTCATGAGGACCAACCAGTGAGAACAATAGGAAAGAATCGCGGACTTGCCCGTCTCGCCGATACGGATGGCCATTTCCGCATGGTTGCGCTCGATCAGCGGCCACCGCTGTTCGAGGCCATTGCGCGCGCGCGCGGTATCGCCAGGGACCAGGTGGAATATGCCGATGTCACAGCGGCAAAACGCTTGCTGGTAGAGGCGCTATCGCCCCACTGCAGTTCGATGCTGTTCGATCCCAATTTCGCAGTGCCGGCCGCGATCGATGTGCTGCCGCCGCGCTGCGGCCTCATCGTGACGTTGGAAGAACATCGCGTCGAGGAAACGGCCGGCGGCCGCAAGTCGCGGGCCATCACCGACTGGAGCGTGGACAAGATTCGCGCGATGGGCGCCGACGCGGTCAAGGTGCTTGCCTGGTATCGCCCGGATGCGGAACCCGCGGTCAATGAGCATCAAAAGCAGTTCGTCCGCGAGATCGGCCGCGACTGCGCGCGTCACGATATTCCCTATGTTCTCGAACTGCTGGTTTACCCCTTCCTCGGTAGCGCCAATCACACGGCGGATTACGTCGAGTCGCCGGGAAAACTGCCGTCGCTCGTGATCGACAGCGTGCGGGAGTTCGCCAAGCCCGAATACGGCGTCGATCTCCTCAAGCTCGAGAGCCCGCTTGCCGCCAACAGCTTGCCGGCCCGCGATGGCAGCGCGGCAGCGAAAGCCGCCCAGCGCGAATTCGATGCGATCGGAGAGATTTGCCGCCAGCGCGATATCCCTTGGGTGCTGTTGTCGGGCGGTGCAGCACCGGAGAAATTCGAGCGCGTACTGGACTTCGCCTATGCGGCCGGCGCCGGTGGATTTCTCGCGGGCCGCACGATCTGGCTCGATGCCGTCGTCAAGCATTTCCCGGATCGCAAGGCCGTCGCCGCCAGCCTGCGCAAGGATGGTCTCGGCGTTCTCGAACGGCTTAACGATTTGACAGCCGCGAAGGGCGCAGCATGGACGCCAAGGTTTCCGAACTTCGATGACGTCAAGAGGGAAGGCGATTTCGCCCGCGCCTACTGACGCGCGTATGGCCTTACCCGTTGGCAAGTCCGCCGGAGGCAATGCCCCGGTTCGGGAAAGCTCTTTGCCGGCCTGACCGCCGACCCTGCCGGCGGGTGCGCGTGAGACGTGCCCGCCCCACGATTTAAGACGGCTCGCCGGATGCCCTTTAACCTATTTAGGAAAAGCGCAGATTCTCGCTGAACTATTTGCGCCGGGCCTTGACGGTGATCTTTCCTTCATGAAAACTCATCGACAATTTTAGAAGCCGCCGATTAGGGAGCTTTTGGCTCCGCAACTTTATTTTTTAGGGGCGTTATGCCCCGCGAAGATTTCGAACCATTTATTTGGCCGCCAGCAGGGGGACCACTATGTCAATTTCAAACGCCGTTATCGGTGTGCCTACCGTTCAGACCGTTACCGAAGATTCGAGCTTTCCAACATTGACGGCGATCGGATCGATATCGATCTCGGACCCCAATGCGGGCCAGGCGGCCTTCAAGACATCGGTCGTTTCCAAGTCCGGCAATCTCGGCACGCTGAGCATTGCCGCAAACGGCACCTACGTTTATTCGGTGGCCGACAGCAAGGTGCAATATCTCGGCGCCGGCGATACCAAGACCGATACCTTTACGATCACCTCTCTCGACGGCACGACCAAGCAGGTCACGTTCACGATCGTTGGCGTCAATGACGCCGCCGTCATCGGCATGCCGACCGTGGCCGATGTGACCGAAGATTCCAAATCCCCGACGCTCAAGGCGTCTGGATCGATATCGATCACCGATGCCGATCAGGGCCAAGCGTCGTTCAATACGACGGTGTTGTCAGCCGCGGGAAATCTCGGCACGCTCGTGCTTCAGAAAAACGGCAGCTACACCTATTCGGTTGCGAACAGCGCCGCGCAATATCTCGGAGCCGGCGAGATCAAGACCGATACCTTCACGGTCACGGCGCTGGATGGCACGACCAAACAGATTTCGTTCAACGTACACGGCGTCAACGACGCGGCTGTGATCGGCACGCCGACGGTTCATGACGTCACGGAGGATGCGAACAATCCGACATTGACCGCTGCGGGATCTGTTTCGATTGCCGATACGGACCAGGGGCAGGCTGCGTTCCGCACTACCGTGGTTTCGGCGTCCGGCAACCTGGGCAGCCTCGTGCTGGCGGCCAACGGCACATACACCTACTCGGTCGCGAACAGCGCCGTGCAATATCTCGGGGCCGGTCAGGTCAAGGTCGATACGTTCACGGTGACCGCTCTCGACGGCACCAGCAAGCAGGTGTCCTTTACCATCCATGGCGCGAACGACGCGGCTGTGATCGGTACGCCGACGGTCCACGACGTGACCGAGGACGCCAACAGTCTCATTCTCTATGCCGCTGGTTCGGTCTCGATCGCCGATCCCGATCAGGGGCAATCCGCGTTCTGGCCGACGGTGCAGGCCGGCAGCGGTAACGTCGGCGCGCTGGTGATGGGAATCAACGGCGCCTACATCTACGCTGTCCTCGACAGCGCGGTTCAATATCTCGGCGCCGGCGACACCAGGGTCGATACCTTCACGCTGACTGCGCTTGACGGCACCCGGAAGCAGGTGACGTTCACCGTTCATGGCACGAACGACGCGGCCGTGATCGGCACCCCGACGGTTCATGACGTGACCGAGGACAATTCCCCGACCACGCTCAGCGCCACCGGCAAGATTTCGATCTCGGACGTGGATCAGAACCAGTCCTCATTCCAGACGTCCGTCGTCGCAGCAGCGGGCACGCTCGGCGCGCTTTCGATCGCGGCCAACGGCAACTACACCTATTCGGTCGCGAACAGCGCCGTGCAGTATCTCGGCGCGGGCGATACCAAGGTCGAGACGTTCACCGTGACTGCCTTCGATGGCACCCAGAAGCAGGTGTTGTTCACCGTTCACGGCGTCAATGACGCGGCCGTCATCGGAGACCCCGCCGTCCACGATGTGACCCGCGATACCGGTGTTGGTTCGGACGGCAACCTGACCGCGACCGGACAGTTGTCGATTTTCGATGCCGATCAAGGCCAGTCGTCGTTCCAGACGGCTGTTGCCGCGGCCGCCGGAAATTTCGGACACCTCGTTATCGCTGCCGACGGCACCTATACCTATTCGGTTGCCAACAGCGCTGCCCAGTCGCTCGGGGCCGGTGACATCAAGACCGATTCCTTCACTGTGACGTCGCTGGACGGGACTCATAAAACCGTTACGTTCACGATCCACGGCTCCAGTGGAGCAAATCAGCCGGCCACGATCGGCGATCCGGACCATGCCATCGTCGTCGAGGATTCCGGCGGGGCGACGCTGACGGCGTCGGGCACCATTCCGATTTCGGATCCGGATGCCGGCGAAGCCGCTTTCCAGACCGCGGTTGTGTCGGCGAATGGCAACCTCGGCAACCTGACGCTTCACAGCGACGGCAGCTACCTCTATTCGGTCGACAATAGCGCCGTGCAGGGTCTCGGCGCCGGAGATGTCGCGACGGACAGCTTTACCGTTACGTCTGTCGACGGCACCGCCAAGGTCGTTTCATTCGACATCCAGGGCATCAACGATGCCGCCGTCATCGGCGATCCGCTGATTCATGACGTGACCGAAGACGCCGGCGTCTCGCCGGGCGGTAACCTGACGGCGGCAGGACAGTTGACAATCTCCGACGCCGACAACGGACAGGCCGCGTTCGATGTCGATGTGACTCCTGGAAGCGGGAATCTCGGAAGCCTCTCGCTCGCCGCGGACGGCAACTACACTTATTCCGTCGCAAATGCTGCCGTTCAGTCGCTTGCCGGCGGAGCGGTCCACACCGATACCTTCACGGTCTACGCGCTCGACGGCACCCCTAAAGTCATCTCGTTCGATATCCACGGCGTCAACGATACGGCCGTGATCGGCGATCCGCAGGTCCACGATGTGACCGAGGATACCAATGCCAGCGGCGGGGTCCTGACGGCAACGAGCCAATTGACGATTTTCGATGCCGATGGAGAGACCCAGTTCAGCAACATCGTATTGTCGGATTCCGGCAATCTCGGTCATCTCACGATCGACGCGAGCGGCGTCTATACCTACACTGTCAACAATGCGGACGTGCAATTTCTCGCCGCAGGCGAAACGCTAGTTGAAACCTTCACCGTTTCTTCCGTCGACAATACGCAAAAGCAGCTTTCGTTCACCATTCACGGTCAACAGGACGCTCCGGTCCTGACGGCTGCCGACGCCACGGGTACGGATGATACGGCCACGCCGTTGTCCATTTCCGCAACGATGGTGGATGACAGTGGAACGCTGGGAGCCGTCAGGATCGACGGCATTCCGGACAGCTATATCCTCAACAACGGAACGTATTTCGACACCGACGGGCATTGGGAGGTGCCGGTCTCCGGTCTCGCAGGCCTTCAGTTGCTGCCGGTCGCGGGCGCTGCGAACGCCGCAATTCTGAATCTGCATGTATCGGTCGCGTCCATCGAGGGCGGCAACCAGGCCATTTCCGAAACGGACATGACGGTGACGCTCGGTGTGGGGGCCAATGAGGTGACCGCGCGCGCGCTCGATGGCTATATCGCGGGCGCCACGGTGTTTGCCGACACCAACGGCAACGGGGTGCTGGATTCCGGAGAAGCCTTCGCCATCACCAATGCCGACGGTACGTTTACGTTGCACGGCGGCAGCGGCAACCTGGTCATGACCGGCGGCACTGACGTACTGACCGGTCTTGCATTCACCGGAACGCTCAGGGCGCCCGCTGGATCGACGGTGGTCACGCCCTTGACCACGCTGGTGTCGTCGCTGGTTGCCGGCGGCGCGTCGGTGACTGATGCGACACAACAGGTCGCATCGGCCTTTAACCTGGGTTCGGTCGACCTCACGACATACGATCCTGTTCCTCAGGCTGTTGGTGGCGACGCGGCGGCAACGGCCGTACTGGCTGCGGGTGTGCAGGTCCAGAGCACCGTGGTGCAGATGTCGGCGGCTGGTGCGTCCTCGACCGACGTGTTCGGCGCGATCGCCAACACGATTTCCGGCACCGGCGCGGTCGACCTGACGTCCACCGATACGGTCTCTTCGATTGCGACGAGCGCTGGCGTGGCTGCAAACGCGGTCGACGCGGTGACGGCTGTCGTTCAGGCTGCGAACACAAGCATCCAGTCGGCCTCCGATGTGACAACGATCGCGCAGGCGGGACAGGTGGCGCAGGGGCAGGCGGCAAGCCAGCTCGCGACAACCGATTTCAATGATACGACGCAGGTCGCAAACCTTCAGCAGCAATACGTCGACAATCTGTCGCAACACGTCAGCGATGCCGTTGTCAGCGATCCCGCGGTTCCGCCGCAAATCGGCACATCCGGCAACGATGTCCTGACTGGGACGTCAGCGGGAGACACGATCGACGGCCGGGAAGGTGCAGACCAGATCTCCGGCGGCGATGGCGCCGACATCCTGCTGGGCGGATCGGGCAACGATCGTCTGGCCGGCAATTCCGGCGACGATCGCCTGGACGGCGGGTTGGGATTCGATCGCGCGGTGTACACCGATGCGACCGGCGGCATCTCCGTGAACATGGCCGCAGGGACCGTTTCGGGCGCTGGCGTCGGTAACGATACGCTGACCAACATCGAAGGCGTCGTCGGCAGCGGCTATGCCGACACCTACAATGCGGCCGGCTTCACCGGTAACGCCAACGTTCCGGGCTCACCGATCGGATTCAACGAATTCGAGGGCGGGGTCGGCGACGACATGATCATCGGCACGGTCAATGCGCTTGGTGCGGGGCTGACACGCGTGTCGTATGTCAGCGCCACCAGCGGCGTGACCGTCGATCTGGCGGCCGGGACCGCCGACGGCGACGCTTCGGTCGGTCACGATACCCTCGGCCAAGGCATATTCGCCGTATGGGGGTCCGGTTACAACGATACCCTGAACGGCAGCAATAACGGGCCGGGTACCGCCGAGATATTTGCGGGCTTTGCAGGCAACGATACGATCAACGGCCGCGGTGGTTTCGATCGTGCCGACTACAACGTCGATCCCGCCACGACGTCGGGCATCAACGTTCAGCTTGCCGCCGGCATCGTCACAGGCGATGCCTCGATCGGTACCGATACGCTACTGTCGGTCGAGGCCGTGCGCGGCACCAATTTCGCCGACACCTATGATGCGACGGGATTCAGCGGCGCCAGCGCCAACGCCGGATCGAACGGCACGTTCAACGAGTTTACCGGCAATGGCGGCAACGACACCATCATCGGCAACGGCAATACGCGGCTGAATTTCAACAATGCGACCGCGGGCGTCACCGTCGATCTCGCGGCGGGAACCGCTGACGGCGATGCCTCCGTGGGCCACGACACCTTCACCGGCGTCAATGCGATCCAGGCGTCGGCCTTCAACGATACATTGCTGGGAGGCGCGAACAACGAAACCTTCGCCGGCCTCGGCGGCGACGACTACATCGATGGCCGCAACGGCTTCGACACCGTCACCTACAACAATATCTATTTCGCGACCGGCGGGATTACCGTGCATTTCGCGGACGGCATCGTCACCGGCGACGCCTCGGTGGGAACCGACACGCTGCGCTCGATCGAAGCGATCCAGGGAACAGGCTTCGCCGATACATTCGATGCGACCGGGTATGGCTCGGCCGGCGCCCAGAATGTCGGCAACAATGGAAACTACAATCAGTTCGAAGGACTGGGTGGCAACGATACCATCACCGGCAACGGCAATACCCGCATCGTCTACGGAAGCGCGACCGCTGCAGTGAACGTCAACCTTGCAACGGGCACGGCGACCGGCGATGCCTCGGTCGGCACCGATACGATTATGGGCGGCGTCAACAGCGTCGGCGGTTCCGCCTTCGGTGATACGCTGACTGGAGACGGCAACAGCAATACCCTTGTCGGCAACGGCGGCAACGATTCCATCGACGGCGGTGGTGGTGGCGACATTGCGATCTTCAGCGGAGCGAGAGGGCAGTACACCATTACGCTCAACTCGCCCGGAGCAGGTCAGACGACCGTCAGCGATTCCGTCGCCGGCCGCGACGGCATCGATACGCTGACCAATGTCGAGGTTCTTCAGTTCACCAATACCAACGTGCTGATCGCGTCCGGAACGTCGGTCAACCCGGTCGATCTCTCGGACGGGCGGCTGTTCTTCAATGCGCCGGCGAACCCGCTGACGACCATGACGGGGTCGGCCAATGACTTCGTCAAGATCGGGTTCGGTCTCAACGGCCACCAGATCGATCTCGGCGGCGGTGCCAACGATACGGTCATTCTTGGTCAGACCGGCGGCTACAATCTCAATCTCACCAATGTCGAGCATCTGATCGGCAGCAGCGGCGACGATTTCGTCGGCTTGCTGAATAACGTAACAGGCCTCACGATCGATGGCGGTGGCGGCAACGACAACGTCAACCTGGCGAATGGCGTCAACTCCGTCAGCGTGACGAACCTAGCGAGCCTCAATGGCAGCGATTTCGCGGCCGGAACGGTCTCGAACGATACGCTGACGCTGCTGAACAACGTTTCCGGGCTCAACGTCAATCTCGCGAATGGCGAAAATACCTTGAACCTCGCCACGGGAGCCAATTCGTTCACCAACATCTATAACGTTCAGCATGTCAATGGCACCGCTGGCGACGATACATTGAGCGTATCCGGCGGATTCGGTACGCCCGACGACAACCTCAACGTCGATCTCGGCGCGGGCAACGATACGCTCAACCTGGGTCAGGGTTACGTCAGCCTCAACGTCGCGAATGTCGAGCAGATCAACGGCAACGCGCTCGATAACTTCATCAACTTCAAGACCAATGTGTCCGGTATCGCGATCGATCTCGGAGCAGGTAATGACGGCATCAACCTCGCCGCCGGCGCGAACTCTATCGCTGTCACGAACGTCGAGAATGTCGGGACCGGCGATTATGTCGGCGGAGGCGGCAGTCCGTCGTCGGACGATACGCTAACGCTGCTCAACAACGTCAGCGGAGTAACGGTCAATCTTCAGAGCGGCGATAACACGCTGAACCTCGCCGCCGGCGCGAATGCGCTTGCGACATATAATGTCGAACATATCAACGGCACGTCGTCGGACGATGCGCTGACGATGCAGAATGCGTATTACGGCAACGTCGATCTCGGCGGCGGCAACGATACGCTGACGCTGTCCAACGATTTCAACAGCATCGTCGTCTACAACACCGAAAACGTCATTGGCGGCAGCAATACCGACAATATCGCTATCGGCAACACGTCGGGATCCACGACCGTCACGGGCGGGTTGGGCTCCGACAATATCAGTGCGAGTGCCGGTCAGGATCACATCCGCTTCACCAGCGCGGCGGATTCATCTGTCGGGAATGCCGATACCGTCAATAACTTCGACGCGAGCCAGGATACGTTCGTGTTCGATCAGATGTCGGGAGGCGCCAACGGCCTGACAGGAGCCATCGATTTCATCGGCAGCGATGCCTTCCATGGCACGCACACGTCGGAAGCGCGGATCGACATCAACGGAACCAGCGCTCTGCTGCAAATCGACGTCAATGGTGATGGCGTCATTGATGGCAACGACATCGAGGTGGTGCTGAACAATCTGACGGGGACGTTGAGCAGCGCGAATTTCTCGGTTCCCAATCAGGCGCCCACCGACATCACTCTGGCGGGAAGCTCGGTCGCGGAGAACAGCCCGAACGGCACCGTGGTCGGCAGCCTGTCGGCTGTCGATCCCGACACTGCCGGCGGCGATACCGCGACCTATACCCTGATCGAGGACGCCGGAGGACGCTTCGCGATTGCCGGCTCGAATCTCGTCGTTGCGGGACCGCTCGATTACGAAGCTGCGAACTCGCAGCAGGTGACCGTGCGCGTCACCGATTCCGGCGGGCTGACCTTCGACAAATCCTTCACGATCGGCGTAACCAACGTCAATGAGGCACCGACCGCCATCGGGCTTTCCAATGCGTCGATTGCGGAAAACAGTCCCGCCAATACGGTCGTGGGCACCCTGTCTGCGGTCGACCCGGATACGGGTGACAGCGCGACGTATACGCTGCTGGACAATGCCGGTGGCTTGTTTGCCATCTCAGGCAACCAGCTCGTGGTTGCAGGCGCGCTGGACTATGAGACGGCGGCTTCGCATCAGGTCACGGTGCGAGCGACCGACGCGGGCGGCTTGACGTTCGACCAGACCTTCACGATCGCCACGACCGACGTCAACGAAGCGCCAACGGACGTTCATTTGTCCAACGCTTCCGTGGCGGAAAACAGTCCGGCCAACACCGTCGTTGGCACCCTGTCGGCGATCGATCCCGATGCGGGTGACAGCGCAACATATACACTGACGAACAATGCCGGCGGCCTGTTTGCGATCTCGGGCAACCAGCTCGTGGTTGCGGGCGCGCTTGATTATGAGACGGCGGCCTCGCATCAGGTTACGGTGCGGGCGACCGACGCGGGCGGCCTGACATTCGACAAGACGTTCACGGTCGTCACGACCGATGTCAACGAGGCGCCGACCGGCATCAGTCTGTCCAATGATACGGTCACGGCGTCCAGCGCCATGAATACGGTGGTGGGAGGGTTGGCGGCGGTCGATCCCGATGCGGGCGATTCTGCCACGTTCACGCTTCTGGATAACGACGGCGGCTTGTTCGCCATCTCCGGCAACAATCTTGTTGTTGCGGGCAGCCTGAGCAATGTCACGGCACCGACCCAGAACGTCACGGTGCGGGCGACCGACGCTGGCGGACTGACCTACGACAAGGTGCTTGCGGTGACCGTCACCGGCATTGCCGGAAATACATTTGCTGGCGACAGCGGCGATAATGTTCTGACCGGCACGCCAGGCAACGATACGATCCAGGGATTTGGCGGTAACGACACGATCGATGGCGGACTGGGCTTTGACCGCGCGGTCTACAGCGATGCCACCGGCGGCATGACCTTCGATCTTGCCTCGGGCACGGTGACCGGACCGGGCGTCGGCACCGACACCCTTACCGGGATCGAGTCCATCGTCGGCACCAATATCGACGATACGTTCGACCCAACCGGGTTCACCGGCGACAGCGGACTGCCGGGGTCGCCGATCGGGTACAACCAGTTCGAAGGTCTGGGCGGTGACGATACGATCATCGGCATTCAGAACCAAATGGGTGCGCCGATCACGCGCGCGTCCTATGTCAGCGCAACTTCGGGTGTGACGGTCAATCTGGCCGCCGGTACAGCCGATGGCGATGCGTCCGTCGGCCACGATACTTTGATCGGCGTTGCCAGCGTGATCGGATCGGCTTATGCCGACACGCTGATCGGCAGCAACAATGCCAGCGGCACGGTCGAGGTTTTCGATGGCCGTGCCGGTAACGACACGATCAATGGCGGCGGTGGCTTCGATCGTGCCGACTATAACAACGATACGTCGGTAACCTCCGGCATCACCGTGAATCTGGCGGCCGGAACGGTGGTCGGCGATGCCTCGATCGGTACGGACACCCTGATCTCGGTGGAAGCGGTGCGCGGCACCAACTTCGCCGACACCTACGATGCGACCGGTTTCGGCGCGACCAGCATCAACGCAGGTTCCAACAATACTTTCAACGAATTCACCGGCATGGGCGGCGATGACACCATTATCGGCAACGGTGCCACCCGTCTGAGCTACAACAACGCCACCGCGGGCATTGTGTTCAACATTGCCACCGGCATCACGACCGGCGATGCGTCCGTCGGCACCGATCATTTCAGCGGAGTGAACGCCGTCCAGGCCACGATGTTCGACGATACCCTGATCGGCGGAGCGACCAACGATACCTTCGCTGGCCTTGCCGGTAACGACAGCATCGACGGCGGCGGCGGCTTCGATACCGCGACCTACTGGAATATCTACTTCGTCACCGGAGGCGTCACCGTCGATATGGCGGCGGGCATCGTGACAGGCGACGCCTCGACCGGCACCGACACATTGCGCGGGATCGAGGCGATCCAGGGCACGAGTTTTGCAGACACCTACGTCGCGACCGATTACGGGGCCGCCGGCTATACCGATCCATCCTTGAACAACGTCGGGGTTTTCGGAACCTACAATCAGTTCGAAGGCATGGGTGGTAACGACACCATCACCGGCAACGGCAACACGCGGCTGTACTATGGCAGCGCGACCGCCGGCGTGACCGTAGCCTTTACCGACATCGGCACCGGCACGGCCGACGGCGATGCCTCCGTGGGCCATGACGTCTTCACCGGCGTCAACAGCGTTCAGGGAACGAATTTCGCCGACACCATCACCGGCAGCAACGCCAGCGAGACGTTTGTCGGCGGAAGCGGCGACGACGTCATCAGCGCCGGTGGGGGTAGCGATACCATCACGGGCGGTGCCGGAAATGACACCATCAATGGCGGAAACGGCGCCGATATGGCGATCTACACCGGCGCGCGCAGCCAGTACACGATCAACTTCTCGACGCCTGCTGTCGGCCAGACCCAGGTCATCGACAATACACCGAACCGGGATGGCACCGACGCGCTCACCAGCGTGGAGATCCTGCAGTTCAGCAATCTCTCGCTGATGGCGCAGGCCGGATCGTCAGCCAGTCCGATCAACGTGTCGGGTCTGAATTTCGGTGCCAACACCAACACGTTCTACGGCACCAACAACGTCAACGGCGACTTCCTGATCATCGGCCAGAATTTGTACAATCATCCGATCGACATGCAGGGCGGCACCGACACGGTGTACCTCGGTGTGACCGGCGGCTACACACTGGCGTTGCTCAACACGGAAAATGTGGTTGGAACAGGCGGGGACGACTTCCTTGGCTTGATTAACACCCAGACCGGCCTCTCCATCGACATGGGTGGCGGCAACGACAACGTCAATCTAGCCAACGGCGTCAATTCGGTCAGTATCGTCAACGTCGAACATCTCAACACGGGAGATTTCAGCGGCGCGGCTGTCGACGACACGTTGACGCTGCTCGCGACTGTCTCCGGACTCAGCGTTAACCTGGCGCAGGGCAGCAATACGCTCAATCTTGCCGCCGGCGCCAACTCGTTCACCGACATCTATAACGTTCAACATCTGAACGGCACCGCGAGCGACGATACGCTGAGCGTGTCCGGCGGGTTCGGTACGCCCGACGATAACCTCAATGTCGATCTCGGCGCTGGTGACGATACCCTGAATCTCGGTCAGGGGTATGTCAGCCTCTACGCCAACGGCATCGAGCACATCAACGGCAATGCGCTGGACAATTTTGTCAACTTCAAGAACGACGTATCCGGTATCGCGATCGATCTCGGCGATGGCAATGACAACATCAATCTTGCCAGCGGTACGAACGCGATTGCCGTAACGAACGTCGAGAATATTGGAACAAACGACTATTTCGGCGGGCCTGCGGCGATCTCCGATGATGTTCTGACGCTCCTCAACAACGTGAGCGGCGTTACCGTCAATCTGCAGCAGGGTGACAACACGCTGAATCTCGCTGCCGGCACCAACTCATTCACGGACATCTTCAATGTCCAGCACGTCAACGGCACGGCATCGGACGATGTGCTGAACCTGACCGACGTTGTTTCCGAACCCGGAAACAATCCGATTGTGGATCTCGGGGGCGGGGACAACACGCTGAATTTCAGCGGGAATATGTCGCTCACCGCGCTGAATATTCAGCATATCAACGGCGGCGATGCCGATAACGCGTTGACTCTGAATAACAACGTCTCCGGGATTGCGATCGATCTCGGTGGAGGTAACGACAACCTCGGCCTGGCGAATGGCGTCAATTCGGTTTCGATTTCCGGTGTCGAGAACGTTCACGGCAGCGACTATACGGGCGGTCTCTCGCCATCCAATGATACCCTGACGTTTTTGGATCAGGTCTCCGGCGTGTCGGTCGATCTGGCTGACGGCAACAATACGCTGAACCTCGCCGCAGGCACCAACTCGCTGGACAATCTTTACAACATCAACACGCTGAACGGCAGCGCATCGGACGATGTGCTGACCATAACTCAGATGTCCTATGCGACGACGTTCGACATGGGGGCAGGCAACGACGTCATCAATTTCAATGCGGCGGCCAACGGCGCTATTGTCGCCAATGCGGAGACCGTCAACGGCAGCACCGGCAACGACTTCATCACTATCGGAAGTTCATCGGGCGCCACGACGGTAACGGCGGGATCTGGCATGGATTACATCGTCGCAGGCAGCAGTCCGGTCAATATCAACTTCACGGCGGTGACCGACTCGCAGACCGGACAAGGCGACACCGTGGTGAATTTCAATCCCGCTCAGGATACGTTCACATTCACGAGCATCAACGGCTTCACCGGTCCGATCCACTTCATCGACAACGCCGCGTTCGATGGGGCCGGCTCGGAGGCGCGGGTTGATGTGGCCGGAAGCGATGCAACGCTCCAGATCGACGTCAACGGTGACGGCTTGATGGACTCGCACGATATCGAGGTTCATCTCGTGAACTACACCGCGCTGCATGATCAGAACTTTCTTCTGATCTAGGGTGCAAACGGAGTGAGCTTTTGAGTTTGCAAACAAGAGTTCGCGGGTCGTGAGCACAGCATCGGGCAAAAGCTCTGCTTCGGGCCGGAAGGCGGAACTTCCGGCGGCACTGGCCTCGTGCCGGTCCGCCTTGCTGACTCTTGCGGCTGCGAGCGCGCTCGTGAACGTGCTCTATCTCACGGGCTCGTTCTACATGCTGATGATCTACGATCGGGTCATTCCGAGCCAGAGCATTCCGACATTGGTTGGCCTGTCGATGCTGGCCCTCGGTCTGTTCGCGTTTCAGGGTGTGCTGGACTTCCTGCGCGGGCGCATCCTGGTGCGGGTCGCCGGAAGCTTTGGGCACGATCTCGGGACCCGCGTCTATGGCGTGATTCCCACTCTGGCTCTGACGACACGCAGTCAGGGCGATGGTCTGCAGCCCATGCGTGATCTCGACCAGATCCGCCAATTTATGTCGGGGGCGGGGCCGCTTGCGCTGTGCGATATTCCGTGGCTGCCGATTTATCTCGCGATCTGCTTTGCATTTCACGTCTGGATCGGCGTTGCGGCGTTGGTCGGTGCTCTTCTGCTCGCGGTGGTTGCCTTACTGACGGACGCCTATACGCGATCGCCGACGCTCGAGGCCGCCGGCCTTGCATCGCGGCGCAATGCCGTCACCGAAGCTTCGCGCCGCAACGCCGAGGTTTTGCGCGCCATGGGAATGGGCCCGAACATGGCCGCGAAATGGCGGGACATCAACGAGCAGTATTTGCAGGGCCAGCAGCGGGCAAGCGACGCCAACAACGG
This sequence comes from Nitrobacter sp., assembly GCA_051953235.1. Classification (GTDB taxonomy): domain Bacteria; phylum Pseudomonadota; class Alphaproteobacteria; order Rhizobiales; family Xanthobacteraceae; genus Nitrobacter. The sequence goes on from JBQCIZ010000115.1 coordinate 14,798, forward strand.
TTTCAGCTCCCTGTCGCGCGTGCTGCGGACGGCACTTCAATCCGCGGTACTCGGCATCGGCGCCTGTCTCGTCATCAGACAGGAAGCCACGGCAGGAATTATCATCGCCGGCTCGATCCTGTCGGCGCGCGCGCTGTCCCCGGTGGACCAGCTCATCGCAAACTGGCGCGGACTTGTATCCGCGCGTCAAAGCTGGCGCAGGTTGCAGGGTCTTCTGACCGCGGTCCCGGAGTTTCCGGATCGCATGGCGCTGCCGGCTCCGTCGCGCAGTCTCTCGGTCGAGAACGTCGATGTCGTTCCCCCGGCGCAGACCGCTCGGGTCGTGCAGGGCGTCGCATTTCATCTCGAGAAAGGCAGCGGTCTGGGAATCATCGGCCCGAGCGGGTCGGGAAAATCCTGCCTTGCGCGGGTGATCGCCGGCGCTTGGCGGCCTGCCGGCGGAATTGTCCGGCTCGACGCCGCGTCGGCCGATCATTGGCCTGTCGCGGCGCTGGGGCCGCACATCGGTTATCTCCCGCAAGACGTCGAGTTGTTCGCAGGATCCGTCGCACAGAACATCGCGCGCCTGGCCGACACGCCGGACTCCGGGCGCGTCATTGCCGCAGCCCGCGCTGCCCACGTCCATGAGATGATCTCACGCCTTCCGAAAGGCTATGAAACCGAAATCGGAGAAGGGGGCGTGGCGCTGTCAGCAGGACAGCGCCAGCGCATCGCGCTCGCGCGGGCGCTCTATGGCGATCCGTTCCTTGTGGTTCTCGATGAACCGAATTCCAATCTCGACAGCGAGGGCGACGAGGCTTTGACCGCTGCGATCCTCGGCGTCCGTGCGCGCGGCGGCATTGTCGTTGTCGTCGCGCATCGGCCGAGCGCGCTGGCCGGCGTCGACCAGTTGATGATCATGTCGCAGGGCCGGATGCAGGGTATGGGTCCGAAAGAGGAGATGCTCGGAAAGTTCACCCAGCGAGCGGCTCCGCCTCCCGCGGCGGCTGCGTTGCGTATCGTTCCGGAGTGAGAGGCGCCATGGTGCAGTTCGGTCCGGCTCTCCGGCGTTCGTTGCGGGTGCACATGCTCGCCGTTGCCATCGTCGGCGTTCTGCTGGTCGGCGGTGTTGGCGGATGGGCCTCGACGACGGAGTTTGCCGGCGCTGTCATCGCGCCGGGGCAGGTTGTCGTCGAGTCGAACGTCAGGAAAGTCCAGCACCCCAGCGGCGGCGTGGTCGGTGAACTGCTCGTTCACGACGGCTCGCGCGTCGAGCTCGGCGATGTCCTGATCCGGTTGGACGAGACCCAGACCCGCGCGAATCTGTCCATCATCGTTAAAGCGTTGAACGAGCTGGCGGCACGTCAGGCCCGCGAGGAAGCCGAGCGCGACGCAAATCCGGCCATCCGGTTTCCAAAAAGCCTTCTGGATCAGATGAACGATCCGGACGTCGCCAAGGCGGTGAATGGCGAGCAGGGACAATTCAAGATTCGCGGCCAGGCGCGCGAAGGTCAGAAGCAACAGCTTCGCGAACGGATCGCCCAGCTTGGCGAAGAGGTTAACGGCTATGACGCGCAGGTGTCGTCCAAGGCCAATCAGGTCGAGTGGATCGCCAAGGAATTGATGGGCGTCAATGAGCTGTGGGAGAAAAACCTGGTTCCGTATTCGCGCGTCACGGCGCTTCAGCGTGAGAAGGAGCGGCTGGAAGGCGAACGAGGTCAGCTAAAGGCGTCGATCGCTCAGGCCAAGGGCAAGACGGCGGAAATTCAGCTCCAGATATTACAGGTCGATCAGGACATGCGGGCCGAGGTCGGCAAGGACCTTGCGGAGTTGCGTGCCAAGCAGGCGGAGCTGGTCGAGAAACGCGTCGCTGCGGAGGATCAGCTCAAGCGTATCGATCTACGCGCGCCGCAGAGCGGGGTTGTGTATCAGCTCGCGGTTCACACTGTCGGCGGCGTGATTGGTCCCGGTGAAGTCACGATGCTGATCGTTCCCGACAATGACTCGCTTGATGTCGAGGTCAGGATACAGCCGCAGGACATCGACCAGATTCGCATCGGGCACAAGGCAGTGCTTCGCTTCAGCGCGTTCAATCAGCGCACGACGCCCGAATTGAACGGAATAGTGAGCCGGATCGCGCCTGATGTCACCGAAGATCCGAAGACGGGCGTGCACTACTACACGGTCCGGATCAATATTCCCAAGGACGAACTGGCGCGGCTCGGCGATCTCAAGCTGGTTCCGGGAATGCCAGTGGAATCCTTCATGCAAACCGCGCCTCGCACCGTGATGTCGTATCTGGTGCGGCCGTTCCACGACCAGTTGGCGCGCGCGTTTCGTGAAAAGTGATGGCGGCCAGCGTGCGATCGCCCGGTCTTGCTGCGCCGTCGTCGCCGTGACGTGGGTTTTCACGGGCGCGCTATAGAACCGGTCCTGGACGATCGGGAATGATGCGGCCCTGCGCCAGCGCGTCGGCGAACGCGTGGTGGATGTCGCGATGGATGGCCTCGTCCTCGCGCATTGCCATGATCATGTCGCTGAGCTGGGCGCCGGGCGCCAGATTCCAGTAGGCGACGGCCGTATCCGGTGCGGGACCATTGGGCACGGCGCCGGATTCGAGCGAGTCGAGATATTCCGAATAACCGCGCACCGAGCGCTCGGCGAGATAGCCTGCCAGCCGATGGGCGCAGCGCCCCGAGATCAGCGACAGCAGGAAATAGGCATTATAAAACGTGCCCTGACCCAGCACGATCAGCCAGCGCTCGCTCCAGTTGGGACGTCTGATGGCGACAAACGCCATCAGATGGGCACGCTGGTTCTCCGCCTCGTCCATGAAGGTGCGCACCCAGCCGCGATCGTCGATCAGTTGCCGCAGGCATCGCAGGTGCAGCAGGCTGGCCGCCACCATGGCGGGGACCGCGGCAATGGTTTCCAGCACGATCACCCGGCCGCCATAGCGGCGGCTGAACCCGCCGGCCATCGCCGTCAGCAGCCGCTCTGCGCCGGCGGCGAAACGATCCGAGAGCGTCTCCGGCACATGATGGCGCAGAAGGTCGGTCTTGTTGACGTTGAGCATCGCAACTCCATTCCTGCCCAGATTGCCAGTGCCTCGTGTGGCCGTCACGGTCTTTGTTCCAGCGCAAAAACCGGCAATATGGCGCAGGGTGCGAGATTCGATTTCGGGCAATATGCGGCGAAGTTGCTGGCGCAGCCAGCGGATTCGATTGAATGAAGCGGTCGGGCCGCGAGTGGTCTGGACCGGGATGACGCGAAAATAACGGTATGGCCGAACATCCCGATATCGACATTCTTGCGCGCAGCGAACTGTTTCG